>CAMBPD010000001.1 GCA_945869405.1 Chryseobacterium gleum
GCATCTTCATTTGAATACAAAATATCTCGAGCAGCCTTTAAGTCTTCGCTTACCTTTTTATACTCGAGATACTTGCCTACCAGCACTCCTAGATCTTTGTACTCCTTCATGAGCGTTGGGTAACGCTTCATGTCTGAAATCACATCCGGGTCGGTTATCATCTTGCCCACCTCATTGTGTCTGTCCGCTATGGCCGACAATCGATCCAACAAATCTTGCATACTCTTCTTTCGTTATGATTCGTAAATAAACTCGCCATGCTCACTTTGTAAAGTAAGCTTGCGATTTGAGGATGCCTCTACTTTTCCTACTACCTGAGCCTCGACATGAAAACTTCGTGCGATTTCTATCATGCGCTCAGCACTTTTGGCATCTGTATAGATCTCCAAACGATGCCCCATATTGAACACTCGGTACATCTCTTGCCAAGGCGTCTTTGATTCCTCCTGTATCATTCGAAACAAAGGCGGAGTATCAAAAAGATTATTTTTAATGACATGAAGATCGTCCACAAAGTGTAGAACCTTGGTCTGTCCTCCTCCACTGCAATGCACCATTCCGTGGACCTTGGATCGAAGTTCATTCAAAATTACTCGCGCAATGGGGAGGTAAGTGCGCGTTGGAGAAAGCACCATACGTCCTGCATTTAGAGGCGCATCCTCTACGGGGTCTGTCAAGGAATAGGACCCACTGTATATCAAATCTGATGGCACCGCTGGATCAAAACTCTCCGGATACTTCGAGGTAAGCGTATTGTAAAAAACATCGTGCCGTGCGCTGGTCAGTCCGTTGCTTCCCATTCCCCCATTGTACTCTCCCTCATAGCTAGCCTGGCCAAAAGAGGCAAACCCAACGATTACATCTCCCGCTGCAATACGTGCATTGTCAATCACCTCATCGCGTCGTATGCGAGCCACCACAGTTGAATCAACTATGACCGTTCTGACCAAGTCTCCTACATCAGCCGTTTCACCGCCCGTTACAGTCACCTTTACTCCAAGTGCAGTGAGCTCATCGGCCAATTCTTGTGTGCCGTTGATAATTGCACTCACTACTTCACCGGTAATTAGCCCTTTGTTGCGCCCAATGGTGCTGCTCAATAAAATATTATCCGTTACGCCAACACACATCAAATCATCCAAATTCATAATGAGAGCATCTTGGGCAATTCCCTTCCAAACACGGATATCCCCGGTCTCCTTCCAATAGATGTAGGCCAAAGAAGACTTTGTGCCCGCGCCATCGGCGTGCATAACGAGGCAGTGCTCGTCGCTACCCGTAAGATGGTCTGGTACTATTTTGCAAAACGCCTTGGGGAAAACCCCCTTGTCGAGCGTGCGAATGGCTGCGTGTACATCCTCTTTTTGAGCAGACACACCCCTCATCGAATACCTTGAATCGTTCATATATAAAAAATAAAAGAGGCGAACCAACCGGCTCGCCCCTGTATGCTATTTACTCTACCTACTTAGAAGGAACATAATCATTGCTCAACACTCGGAAAACCGTGCGTCGATTCAATTGATGCGCAGCCTCCTGAAGGTCTTTACTGGTCAGTTTATTGATGTAAGCCTCTGTAAGTTCCTCACCCTTCTTGAAGCCCGACATATCGCGCTTCAAATTGCGTGGTTCAGTTTCACCTTTACCCAGCGCAACAATACGCTTAGCATCTACTCCCTTTTCTTTAACCAAATAATCAACACATGCCTGAGCACGTGCCTGCGATAACACTTGATTGTCTTTGTCCGCGCCACGTGCATCCGTGTGTGCCTCCAATTGAACCACTAGCTTTGGATTATTCTTCATAATGTCGAAGAGATAATTGAGGGAATCTTTGGAGTTAACCTCTGCATTGACTTGCAATGAACTCTTATTGTAGTCGTAGCGCACCTCTGGCATTTCTATACCACCCTGACGTGAGCTTGGGTCCGGAATCGGAATGATGAAGTACTCCCTTGCAAAGTTTGTTGATGCATTGAGTCCAACCGTAGAGAGCTTGTCTGATGTGCCTATGTACTTCTCCTTTTGTACATCAAGCGTATACGTGTAGTTCGAACCGATTTGTGATTTGTCGAAGCTAAAACCTCCGTTGGCATCTGTATTCACCTTAAGGTTTACAGGATCGCCAGAGCTACTCGAGCCCACAAGTGTTATTTCACATCCCGCCACCGGTGTGCCACTGTCCTTATCATAGACTGTCCCCACGAGAGAGAAGTCAAGTCCTGCCTCTACAAATCGATAGATGTCGTCCTTACCCTTGCCTCCAGGGCGATCGGAGGTGATGTATCCTGAAAACGTTTTGTCGCCTTCCTTCTTTGGATCAATCACAAGTGCAAAATCATTTGAAGATGTATTCAACGGATAATCCACACCTACAGGAGCGTTGAAGGCCATGTCGCCAGCTTTGGCAGCCTTGAATACATCTAGACCGCCTAGACCTCCCCAACCGTTGGAAGAAAAATACAGTGTTCCATCCGGACCTATAACAGGAAACATATCATCACCCTTGGAATTGACCGCAGCTAAATTTTGCGGTTTAGACCAAGTCGATGAATTACGATCGTAGTTGATATACCAAATATCCTTTCCACCCTTTCCACCCACCATGTTCGAGGCAAACAACAGATACTTACCATCTGAGGTGAGGAAGGGCTGGCCAACCACCGTGGAATCATCTGAGTTACGATCAATCACATTCAAATTTGTAACCTCTGTATACTTGCCATCTGCTTGGCGCGTTGCTCGTGCAATGTCGCAAGCAAAGTAAGCTTTTGCACTCTCGTAACGGCATGAGGTATAGAGTATGTCGGAATAATCTTTATTAAAACAAGCGGCCCCCTCATTACCCATGGTATTGACACCGCCAGGGAGTGGGCTTGGTATACTCCACTTACCTTTTTTGTCTTGTTCGGCTGTAAACAAATCCATAAAACTCTCCCCGGTAATCGGATCCTTGTAGGAACCTGCGCTTGATGGTCG
Organism: Chryseobacterium gleum; assembly: GCA_945869405.1. Lineage (GTDB taxonomy): Bacteria > Bacteroidota > Bacteroidia > Flavobacteriales_D > Sanyastnellaceae > JAIBBG01. Next base: position 2,980 of record CAMBPD010000001.1, read on the forward strand.
CGCAGAAGAAAGCACTACTTGGCTTGGACCGGAAAACACTAAACCATAATCAAAAAATTCTGAATTCAACTCCACTACATTGGAAACCGTGATGCGTGTTTTAGTCGATTTTTTTGACGCCGCTTCTTGGGCTGATTTCACGCCTAAGGCAGCTTTCGCCTTGTCGCCACCCTTTGCACTGTATTTGTTGAATTGTGTAACGGCATCATCCCATCGCCCCAATTCAAGCAAACTCATTCCGTAACCATAATACACTTCAGGATTAACCTTGTAATATTGAGCGACGATCGCCTTTTCAAACCACTGCAAACTTTGCTGTGGATCAGCAACCATGCGATAACACTCGCCCAATCGATAAAATATCCTTGCCTTTTCATCCAATGATTTGGCAATGGGCTCTGCCTTTATATAGAGCTTGGTTGCCTCATAATAGGCAGCTCTATCGAATTGCTCATCTGCCTTTTTTGTTGGTTGCGCCCAACTTACAATTGCTATCAACATGAAAACTGATGTAGCAAGCACTGAAATAACTCTTTTCATAAGGGTTTCTTTAAGGAGGAGATCTCTTTATTGGTGACGAAAATAAGGCATTCTACCAAAAGCTCAAAGCAGAGGTTGATTGGCCTTTGAGCGGCGAAACCAATTATTGGGCCGTTTTTCTTTTCTCGATCAGACTTCGTTTAATGCGACTCAGCGCTTCAGGTGTGATGCCCAAGAAGGATGCAATGTGGTGCTGAGCAACACGCAATTCCATCTTTGGATAGCGACGAACCAGATCCAGGTAGCGCTTCTCTGCACTCAACGACATAATATCCATGGTGCGTTTTTGCGACGCCACGTAAGCGTTTTGCATCAGCAAACGAAAGAAACGCTCAAACTTTGGATAGTTACTTAGCAACACTTCGTAATCGTCTCTGTGAATGGACAGAACCTCGGTGTTTTCGAGCGCCTCAATGCTGAAAAAGGCAACATCACCGGTAATAAAACTGAACAAATCCGCAGTCCACCAATCTTCAAAAGCAAGATGAAAAATGTGCTCGTGCCCCCGATCATCGGTCGTGTATGTTCTCAAACTTCCCGAGAGCACAAAATAAAAGTGCTCACACGATGAACCCGCAGTTACAAGGGCTTCGCGCTTCTTGAACGAGGCGCGTTCCATCACCCGACAAATCGCCTCAAATTCAATATTTGAAAGCGGTATATGATTTTTTATATGATCTCTTAGCTGTTGATACATGCAAGGACTAATTCTTGACAACGCGAAATGTTCCCCGTCGCTGACCGTCATTTAATTGCACAAAGTACAATCCTTTCGGGAGTTGCGCCATCGAAAGTTCAAAAATTTCCGTCTCAGATTTTCTCACCACAATTTTTGAATCCATTCGACGCCCCATCCCATCAAACACGGTGTAGGTCACAACCCTATCATAACCCATGGCATCTATATTCACCACACTCTCTGTTGGGTTGGGATAGATGCGAACCCGGTGTGCAGGCAATTCGGCCAGAGAAGTTTCCAAATTTGTTTCAAATCTGAACCGGTGAATAATCTCCTTCCCGAAATCACGCTCAAAGCTTTCAAAGTCAAAACCTGCTACTCGATCCAACTTACAGTAACCTGAACCATCACTGTTGGCAAAAAAATCTAAGCCGTCGTCGTCACTATCTTTTAAATGAAAGGTGTAACATCCAGCGTTGAGTGCAAGAGTGTCCCTATAAATCGTTGAAGGCTCTGCAAAGTCATCGCGCTCAAACACTACCTCGTCCCATTGGTTGTAGAGTGTATACGATGACTCCCAGTTGGCGTTGTTTGTGCGCAAAATGATTATGATTCGGTTATCATCCAAATCAACATACGAATAGGTCGGCGGGCGATGAAAGACCGATTCCGCATAGTTGTTACTCACATTCTCGTCCACACCATCAGTACTTTCGGCTAGTCGAATGTAAAACCGCATGGTCTCGCCATCATCTCCATTCCACAAACTAGCGTCGCCGTAAGTGAGTTCAATCTCTTCCTTCTCCATAAACCCTAAACTTCCGGTCCATTCCATCTGCTCCTCAACTCCTCCTACAACTCCATAATAAATCGTTTGCTGAGTGAGCGGTTGTGAACCTTTGTTTCGAAGGATGAAGCGCGGATTATCGCAAATAGGATTCCAGCGCGAATGGATCTTCCAATCACTTGGCGCAGTAATCATATCAATCTCAGGGTCATGGGCGTGGTTTGCATCGCCGTAGGCAACAAGCGTCCCGAAGAACACATAATTACCATAATCGTTGTAGGTAATATCATAGTCAACCGTAAATGAATCCGTAGATGCCACGAACGGGGTCAAATCAAACTCTTTGGTGGTTGAGTTCATTCCCGGACACCACCCTGCTCTATCAAACAACCATGTGCCGCCCTGCGGATAGAGCGCATTATCCGCGCATTCTTGCATAATGTCCCACGACCAATGCTCTACTCCATTCACCTTCACACTTTGTTGGTTATTGCAAAATTCTGCACAATTGGGCGGGTTATTAAATTGGTGGCCGGTATTGGTTGAAATCAATTTCCACGATGCCTCACCGTCTTGCTTGTGCACTGTTCGGGCCGCTACTGCATTATCAAAAGCACTAAGCCCCTGATTGGTATCCCAAAGAGGTTCCACACGCTTTACATCGTGCGCAGGTGTTCCCTCGATAAAAAGAAACTTCATATCGAGCAGTTCTTGCCAATTGCCTGATTCAAGCTCTACGGAGTCTCTCAATAGCGGCTCCCAATCCGTTACATCAACTACCCAGGTCCAGCCATCCGAACCTAGATCAAGCTGGATCCCATACATGGTGATAAACCGATTCAATTCATATCGGTCGATAACCTCAAAGGGGCGCTGCCAGTAGGTGAAATCATTATTGTTGAGAACGAATTCGACGGGGGTTTCTTCAAGCGCTATGGTATCGCCAAGCAACCCTATGGTGAAAGAAGGCTGCACGATCCAATTATAAACTACCGTGAGTGGAATCACACTATAATTTTCAGAACCGAATTCCACAATGGACACAGGGGGCACTATTTCTTGCACAGGCCACACCGTCGATTCAATGTGGCTTTGATATGTACCCGTCTTCACTTGCAGCAATGGCCTTATGGAACCTATTGAGCTATTGCGCCATAGCTCATCGCCACGCAAAGAAATTCGATCAGCGTTTCCATGCATCCAAGCATGGTTTCCATTTCCACTTGCGTCCAACACCATTTCTCCATCATCCTCATTAAATTGATAATACGCTTGCAGATTATTCCAATAGGGATGATCCATTGTGAGGTCTCTATTCACCCACTGCGCAATTGTAGCTTCATCAAGCGCTGCATTGAATACAGCAAATTCATCTATGCTACCCGAATAGAAGTTAGACCAACTTGTAGCCCCGCCAATACTGAAGCGCTGGATGTCGAGCATCAAATTGTCGAGGTTAGCACCGACATGCCAAAGAGCACCGTTCAAAAAAATCTTCATTTCTCCGGAAGAGGCATTCTTGGTAAAGGCCCAGTGATTCCATCCACCTTCGAAGTCCTGCGGAGTAGCTAATTTATTGATTCGATCATACCCTCCATTGAACCCTGCATCCCAATACACATTCGAATTGCTCCATGGCAAATGCACATTGAGCACGCGTTGATTGAGTGTATTTACGCCTTCGAAAATGGTTCCATTTTGCGGCTGAACGTCGGCATCGCCCTTTTGCCAAAGCATGATGGTTACTTCGCTGCTCACAGACTCAAAAACCTCGCTGGGCACCTTCACCTCATCCTGCCAATCCATGTGCATATATCGATCTGTTCCTTGATAGGTTAATGTCGAGGAAAAGTCTGCGACAGCAGCCTGCCATTGGGCATCAACCGGGGTTTCACTGTTAGACCACGTTATGCGAACCACCAATGAAGAAAATCCATCCCATTCCCAATTACTGAGTAAATTAAGATCGCTCCATCCCTGAGCACTTGGCAATACATGCGCATCAAACAAGGTTGTAAATGCCGACTGCGTCAATTGCTCTGAAACAATTGTATCTGACGTGATTGCCAGTTCAATTTTGAAAAAATCCGTTCCGCTAGGAGCGTTTACGAAAGCCAACGCTAGACGTGAAAGAGAATCTCCAGCCAACAACCCTTGGGCCAACAACTCTTCCGCCCTATACAACAGCAACGTTTGAGCCGATGTTCCGGAAATAGCCTGAGCAGAAAAGGCATTCACATCGTCACCGAGAGTGTAGGTGTTTTCCTCTAGAACATTATCAAAAACACGAACCGTCTGGGAAAACTCCCGTGTAATCAGGATAGGCTGCGAAGTCATCGCGACGGAATCAAAATCCGCGTTGTTTACGAAATATTGCGGATGCTCAGACAGCGTGCTATCTATTGCTCCGGTATGGTCATATAAATATGTGTAAGAGAGATAGTCCCACTCGCCACAGGGGTACCCAAGATTACCCGCCGTTCCATCCTCGAAGCATTTCAAGTTATAGTACATGAGTATTTTCTGATAATCAACACCATTATTACTCTGTGGAAAGTTGAACCAGCGCCGACCGGGTGAGTCATAGGCTGCGGCCGGATTGTTCTGAGCTTCCCATGTAAACGTTTGGACGATGGATGTATCTGCTACTTGCGCTGTAACAACATTCGATATGCTGCAGTACAGACCAAGTAAAATCAAAAATACAGAGGGCTTTCTCATGGTCTAAAAATAGAAAAAAATCATTTCTATCCTTGCTTGACCTCTACGAATATTTCACTTTGTTATGGGCATACTATGCGTGATTTTCGGGAGAAATCGTGCCCATAACCCTCGCTAATCCATCAGCCAAAAAAAACACTTCCATAAAATTCCCAAGAGGCATATACCAAACGATAGCGATAGGTATTCATGGTATCAACTTGCACCGTTGATTGTAATGTAAAAAACGTAAACAACAGCCGCATTTGATCTGACCATGAAATCTAATGCTGCGCACTCAGAAATAACTGTATCGTATTCATTCCGTGGCCAAACAATCCATAAAAAACACTTCAACAAACATCTGAATTGCAAAGCAAGGTGCACAAACAAACACAACACAATGGCAAAAATTAGCGAGGCGTTCCTTCATCACGCATGGAAATTCAACTGGCTTGAAAAGAAGCCGCTTTCAACTCACAATGGTAAACCATTAGAAATAATTCACCCCGGTATTCACAACCACCACGCAGGCCCTGACTTTCTGAATGCACGCCTGCGCATCGATGGAACACTTTGGTGGGGAAATGTTGAAATTCACATCTACGGGTCAGATTGGAACAAGCACAACCATCAAGAGGATAGCAACTACAAAAACGTCATTCTACATGTTGTGCTCCACAACGACACCGAAATATTTCATCATACCCCTGGCGATCTTCCCATTTTAGATCTCTCCACTTGCCTCAATCTTTCCATATGGGACGCCCATCAAAAATGGCTTAATAACTACCGATGGATTCCCTGTGAATCTGTCATTCAACAAATCGATCCCATACTATGGCACAACGCCAGTGACCGCATGCTGATTGAGCGTATGGAGCAGCGAGTGACGAGCATAGTTGCGGCCCTCGACAGCCATGGAGGTGATTGGTCGCAAATAGCTTTTATCGAACTATGCAAAGCTTTTGGTTTCAAATCGAACAGCCTACCCATGGAAATGCTTGCCAACTCGATCCCATATACAGCAATTGCTCGACACCGAAGTGACCCTCTGCAAGTGGAGGCCATGATATTCGGTCAAGCAGGCTTGCTTAGGGGTCCTAGCAGCGACGAGTATGAAAATAGACTGGCGAAAGAATATGCGATTCTTCAACAGAAATATGGGCTCACACCAACCGAAGCTACCATTTGGAATTTCGGCAAGGTGAGACCGCACAACAATCCCATACTACGACTGGCGCAGTTGGCAGGTGCGGTGAACAAAAGTGAGCATCTCGTGTCGTCACTGCTCTACTTAGACTCCTCAGCACTCTTAGAATGGCTGAGAAGTGAAACACATCCATACTGGGAAACGAACAAACATTTCGGACAAAAAAGATCCAAACACATGGACACAATCATGGGAATTCCTTCCGCCCAACAACTCATCATCAATGTGGCCTGCCGGCTTCGATTTGCATTTGGGAAACACCACAACGACATGCGCATGATAGACAATGCGCTATCGCTTATGCATTCATTAACTGCCGAACAAAATAGCATTACCCAAAAATGGAACAGTGCGGGAATTCAATGTGAACACGCCGGCGACTCACAGGCGCTGATACAACTTTATAGTGTATATTGCACACAAGAAAGATGCTTTGAATGCCCACTTGGCATCTCGCTCCTTCAGTCTACTCACCCATGAAAAAGATACACAGCTTACTTGAAAGGCAACTCTTTGGCATATGCGCAGGCATTGCCGATTACATGGGAGTGAAGACCCCTCAAGTGAGGCTGAGCTTCATCTACTTGTCTTTTCTCACCTTTGGCTCTCCTATATTCGCCTACCTCGTTCTTCTCTTTTGGAGGCGCAACACGAAAATATGGAAGCCTTGGTTATGGAGAAAAAGCAACGTTGAGCTATAGCATTTCGTTGGCTAGGTTGGCCAGCTCACTTCGCTCACCACGTTCGAGAGTTACATGGCAGTATAAGTCTTGCCCCTTCATCCGCTCAATAACATACGACAGTCCATTGCTTTGCTCATCCAAGTATGGCGTATCAATTTGACGGACATCCCCTGTTAGAATAACTTTTGTGTTTTCACCTGCTCGCGTTATGATTGTTTTCACCTCATGCGGTGTGAGGTTCTGTGCTTCATCTACAATAAAAACACAGTTTGAAAGACTGCGGCCGCGTATGAAGGCCAACGGACAAATAGTAATCTTTCCCTGAGCCTGTAACTCATCAATCATTTTCCGCTTCTTCTCGTGCTCAGAAAATTGATTCTTTATGAACGACAGATTATCCCAAAGTGGCTGCATATAGGGATTTATCTTTTCCTCGGCATCGCCCGGTAGAAATCCAATTTCCTTATTACTCAATGGCACAATAGGCCTCGCTAGATAAATCTGATCATACTGATTCTTCATCTCCAACGCACCTGCCAAGGCTAGCAAGGTCTTGCCAGTGCCAGCCACACCAGAAATCGTAACCAACTTGACCTTCGGATTAAGAATTGCGTGCAACGCAAAAGCCTGTTCTGCATTCTTAGGTTTTATGCCGTAGGCGTATGCCTTGTCTACACGCTCTATCTCTTGCGCTTTCGCATTGAAGTAGGCTAGTGCCGAAGATGTGCAGTTCTTTAGTATATAAAAATGATTGTTCTGCTTCTCCTTACCCAAAACATCAGTTTGCGTTGAACGCCCTTCCTGATACAACGAGCGAATGACCTCTGAATCCAAGCCTTCAATAGTAGACATCCCACTATACATTACCATGGAGTCCTTGACCTTTCCAGTCTTGAAATCTTCAGCAGGTAAATTGAGTGCTTTGGCCTTCAAACGCAAGTTGATATCCTTTGTGACCATTACGACTCTGCTCGCCGGTTCTTCCTCTTGTAACTTAATGGCGGCATTCAATATCTTATGGTCATTCTTGCGCGACTCGAAAATTGACTCCGCATTTTTCGATACGTCATCCGAGGTGTTAAGTATGATTCGCATCGTGCCACCCATGCCATTCTCAAGCGGAATCCAATCTTGCAAAGACTGTTCTTCTGATAGGCGATCGATCATACGGATGCACTCTCGCGCTTCAAAGTTTTTTATATCATTACCCACTTTGAACTTGTCGAGCTCTTCCAGCACCGTAATGGGTATCGCAATTCGATTGTCCTCAAAGCTGTTGATGCAATTGTGGTCGTGCAGTAATACAGATGTATCAATTACGTAAATTTTTTGAACTCGGGTTGCGCTTGTTGTAGTTTCAACTGCTTGCTTCGTTTGTCTTTTAGCGCTTGGCACTCTCGACTTCTTTGCTACTGCCATACTAATTAGGTTATTTAGGTTTTTGAACAATACACTTGATGCAATCCTCCACACCTCCAACTACGCTACCGAATGTACCCGAAAGCGAAGCCGACGCTCCAAAAAAAAGGACTAGTTATGAACTGCAAGACAGTGAATTAGACACTAACAATTCCTTCATTATAAGATCACAATTGATTCACAAAAAACTGAACCCAAGAGCTAACTAACTGTTGTTCTACCTTTGTCTAATTATGCATAAAATGCTGAAAATCGGAATCGTGTGCTACCCCACCTACGGGGGGAGTGGAGTGGTTGCAACAGAATTAGGTAAGGCACTCGCCGACCAAGGACACGAGATTCATTTCATAACCTATTCTCAACCTGTCCGTTTGGGTGCTGCGCACAAACGAATTCGATACCATGAGGTGAATGTGAGCGACTATCCACTTTTCTACTATCCACCTTATGAATCTGTACTCGCCAGTAAAATGGTCGATGTAGTGAAATATGAGAAACTAGATTTAATGCATGTGCACTATGCCATCCCTCATGCTTCGGCAGCGATAACGGCAAAGCTTGTACTTGCCGAGGAAGGAATACCTCTTCCGGTAATAACTACGCTGCACGGAACAGACATAACACTGCTCGGCAAAGACGCATCATTCGAGCCGGTCATCTCTTTTGCAATAAACAAAAGCGACGCAGTCACCGCGGTATCTCAGAGTTTGAAAAACGACACCTATAAACTCTTCGGTATAAATCAAGAAATTGAAGTGATTCCTAACTTCCTCAATGCAGATCATCACCCTGTCCAGCAATCCCCGGAATTGCGCCAAGAGTACGCATTGGACAGCGAGCGCATAATCATCCACATGTCGAACTTTCGACCTGTAAAAAGAATTATGGATATCATTGAGGTGTTCGCTCGTATGCACGACATAGTTCCGTCAAAGCTTATCTTACTCGGCGACGGACCCGAGCGCACACGTGCAGAACAAAAATGCCGCGAGTTAAACATCACCGAGCATGTGACATTTGTTGGCAACCTCAAACAACCTCAAGAACTATTGAGCATCGGTGATCTTTTCATCTTACCCTCAGAGTCAGAAAGTTTCGGACTGGCCGCTCTTGAAGCAATGGCCTCGGGCTTGCCCGTTATATCGACCAATACAGGCGGTCTTCCTGAAGTGAACCGCCACGGCGTTACTGGCATGATGAGCGACGTTGGCGATATCGAAGACATGGTCAAGAACTGCATTTACCTCCTCGAAGACGGCAACAGACTGAGTAAGTTCAAGGCACAAGCTATCCGACGGGCGGAAGACTTTTCAATCGATAAAATTCTCCCATTGTATGAGAAACTGTATCAATCCGTACTCTTAAAATCATGAACCATTCTGAACCTAAATTCATTGGAAAACGCATTCGAATCGAGCGATCTAAAAATGATTTTCACATAGAAATAACTCAGAAGATTGAACGGTGGCAAGAGGCAATGCTTCTCTTTTGGCTCACAGCCTGGACATTTTGCGGCGGAGTCTTTCTGTACTTCGCCTTTAATACAACCAACCAAAAGGAACAACTGTTTTACATCATCAGTAGTTCGCTGTGGCTATTTTTCTTTGTGCGTATATCAAAAGTTTTTTTCTGGCGACTTGCGGGAAAAGAAATTATTGATATCAGCCGCGATGGCATCCGCATTCGGAACAGCTTCGGCAAATGGGGAAAGTCTGAACTCTTCCAGCAACAAAACATCTTTAAGTTAGGCCTTATAAAACGCGACTCAACCTCCTTTCTGGCGTTTCTCGATGATTCTTTTTGGATTATAGGCGGCGAGCGTGTAGGATTCAGTTATTCTGCACGCCGCATACAAATTGGAAAACAACTCTCTCTTCGAGATGCAGAACTTTTGCTGAGAGTAATCGAAAGTGCTATTCGCGAGTTCAAAAAGAACTAACGCATGTCGACTGCATACTCCAATGCCAGCTCGTAGCCTCGCAACCCGAATCCTATGATAATACCAGAGCAATGAGGTGCAGTAAGTGATTGGTGCCGAATTTCTTCGCGAGCGTAAACATTACTGAGATGTACCTCAACGACCGGAGTAGTTATTGCTGCAACAGCATCGGCAATGGCAATACTTGTGTGAGTATATCCGCCTGGATTAAAAACAATCGCATCGTAAGAGAATCCTACCTCGTGCAACTTGTTGATCAATTCTCCCTCGACATTACTCTGGTAATATTCCAAGCGCACCTCACTGTAAATCTTGATGAGCAGCGCGAGGTAACTTTCAAAATCCTGCCTTCCGTATATTTCTGGCTCACGTCTGCCCAACAAATTTAGATTCGGGCCATTGATAATAATAATTCGTTTCGACATACTCAATCGGGTTCAGCCAAGGTGGCCTCTTTCCATGTTTCTTCGGTAATACTTTGTCCGTTTCGGAAATAATAAATGGCCGACTTAGAAACAACCTTTTTGTACTTCTCTACCTTATTTCCAATTTTGACCAAACGCTCTGTCACCATCTTGTTGCCCAACTTATAAGAGTTTTCTGTCACGCCTTGTTTCAAGTTTTCGGTGCCTGCAATTGCCTTGTACTCCTCTTCCTTCCTTGGCTCACCAACATTCTTGTCAAACGCTTCCTTTCTCGCTTCATAGCGACCGTTGGAAGACTTGCTCTCACGTTCACGCTCAGCAAATTCAGCATCACGCTTTTGACGCTCGATATCTATCGCATTCTCACGCGATTGAATTTCCTTGCCTTCAACAAAGGATTCAGCGGCGTCTTTACGCTGATCGATTTTCAGCTGTGTGTTTGTAATGCGTTGGTCAGCACTCTGGCGCTCATCACGTGCTTGAATATCCACTTCCTTTTTCTGGTAAGCCACTTGCTCCGACTTCTGTTTCCTTCGCTGTTCGCCAGTGTCACCCACCGATTTCTGCTTCTCGCGGGCAATCTGCGTCTTCATCTGATTCTCGGCCCTTTGTGTATCACCCTTGCGCCCAAACTCTTCCGTTTGCTTTTCTGAGCGTGTAAATAGATCTTTGTTTTTCTCAACGATCTGTTTTCTGTAGCGATCGTTCTGCTGCACTGAAGCTTGCATTTCGCGTTGCTCGTCGGCACTCTCCTTATTCTCTCTTATTCGCACATCCGCGCGTCGTTGTGCCTCGCCTTGCTCCCGGCCCGTCTCTTTCTTCTTTCGGTCATTGTCCGCTATTGCTGCATTTTGAATACTCGCACCGATGTTCATTAACTCCGACTGTGTTTCAAACTGATCGCGCACATGGTCTCTATTTATTGAAACCAGCACATCACTGTCCTTATCTTTTTGCTCGAAAAAAGCAACGTAATCCTGCACATCTTGTTCAATCTCCCGAACCTTGTTGGCATATTCCTTTTCGGCGGCCTCGCGATAGTACCTCTCCACTTGATCCTCCGCCTCCACATCAACATCACTATGCCAATTGCGCTTCTTGGCGCGCATTTTTGCCTCAGCTGCGAGGCGCGCCTCATCCAATTCGCGCTGTTTACGCTCTTGATCCAATCGCTCCTGCTCAAGTAAATCAGCCAAGCGCTGCTCTCCGGCCAAACGCTCGGAATCTGCCAATGCAGCCAACGAATCAGCCAATGCCTTTGAGGCACTCGCATCATTTTCTGCTAATTGTGCTATCAGTAAATCAATCGTTTCAATTTTTGATTTCGGATACTGAGCTTCAGATTTCACCACGAGCGCTGCCACATAACGCTCTCGGGCCTCGGGTAGTTTTTGATCCGTAAACAAACCGTCTGCAATCGCAACTATTTCCTGATACTCCTTTTCAATTCTCTCACGCTCTGCATTTGCAGCTGAATTGGTATCGTCCTGCTCTTTTTGCGTCCGCCGCTGCTCGATAAGCGCTTCCAACTCCGTAATCTTATCTTTTGGCAGCTGCTCAGAAGGCTTCAACTCTAAGGCTGCCCTATAATGAGTGATTGCCTGCTCCAACTTATCTTCATCGAAACTTCGAGCGCCCAAGGCCAATTTATCCTGATACTCCTTCTCTACGCGCATTCGCTCCGCTTCATAAGCGAGCATGTCCTTCAATGCAGATTCCGCTTTGAGTATTTGGTCCTTCGGGTAGCTTTCCGTCGGGAAAAGTTTAGATGCCTCTCTGTACTTCTCTATGGATACAGCGTAATCTTTGTTGGTGAACTTCTTGTCTGCATCCTCTACGAGGGCATTGTATATCCCACGATTTTGGCCATCTGAGATCGCCAAATCGATTTTATGCAGCATCTCCTTTTCATAGGCTTGGTTCTTCAAGTCTTTCGCCTTGGTAAATCGATCCCTCGCATCGGTATACTTCTTCTGCTCAAAAAAGACATCCCCCTCATCAATCAACTTCTTGTATCGTGCCTCCAAATCTTTGTTGGCGTTTTCTTCATCCAACTTGGCTTGCGCAGCTGCCAACTTGGCCTTTGCTGTTGGGTCGTCAGGGAAAATTCCTAGGGCACCTCGATAGTTCGTTATGGCATCAGCATACTTCTTTTCGAGCACTTTTTGATCTCCATCCTTAATGAACTTTTCGAAGTCAGCCTTCAGTTTGGCAAGATCCTTTTCAATATCGTCGAGTCTCTTAAATTCAGCATCAATTTCTTTGGCCTTCATTTCGCTGTAAGCAAAATCGAAAGACAAACCATCTTCAGAAGGATTGTAAGTGGCTTTTGCCAAGGGCTCACGAAGTAAATCAGTGTTGAAACCCTGTCGATACGGGAATAAGGTACCATCCACATTCATGTCGAAGCCACCGTAGCGATCTTCTTCAGGGATGTTTCGCGTATCTATACGAATGACCTTTGCCAAGTATTCGCCCGTCTTTGAGAATTTTATATCATAAGTAAACCCCAAAGGCAATTTGAAATCATATTTTCCGGTAGTTCCAGCGTTGTAGGAATCGAACACCATTCCATCTTTAAAAACCTGGACAGTAACGCCTTCTAATTTCTTTTTGGTGGTTTGATCCTTTAGCTGCCCAAAGACATGGGCGATATCATTTTGCGCAAATCCGGCAAGGCCCAAAAGGGCAAGAGCAAGAGCAAGCACATATTTCAGCGTTCCGTCTTTCATTGTTTTAAGCTTTACCTTGAACGTAAATATAAGACATTTTGTTTCTTACGTGCCGAGTCTGATTAAAAACCAGTTTGATCAAGCAGATAATTTACCCAAAATGGCCAAGACCACGCGCTCTCCATCCATCGCAGCACTTACAATTCCTCCCGCATAACCGGCGCCTTCAGCACAAGGAAAAAGATTCGATAGCTCCACATGGTGAAGCAATTCAGCATGGCGCGGAATACGGACGGGAGATGAGGTGCGAGTTTCGGGTGCCACCAGCATGGCATCATCGGAAACATATCCACGGATTTTTTTACCAAAGGCATCAAAGCCAGCGCGCAGATGTGTGGAAACCCAATCCGGAAGCAATGTGTTTAAATCTGTTGCGACAACCCCCGGCTGGTAAGAAGTAACGCCTACATCGCTAGATTTTCGCCGCTGAACAAAATCCACTAACCGCTGGGCGGGAGCACGCTGCGTTGAACCACCGGCAAGCCAACACGCATGCTCAATGGCCCTCTGATAATGCATACCTGCAAGAGGACCAAACCGTTGCATGTCGCCCATTTCACTCCATGCCACAGGCACTACTATTCCACTATTTGCGAATGGATTATTGCGTTTGCTAGGAGACCATCCGTTGGTCACAATTTCGTCTTGACTGGTTGCGCATGGAGCAATAATGCCCCCAGGACACATACAAAAAGAATACACTCCGACACCACCAACTTGGTGTACCAAATTATAGCTGGCCGCCGGCAATTCAACAGGACGCACCGCGCAATGATACTGCGATGTGTCGACCAGCGATTGCGGATGCTCAGCCCTAACACCAACGGCAAATGGCTTGAACTCAATCGCTATATTTCTTTTATGCAGCAGCTCAAAAACGTCGCGAGCGCTGTGACCAGTAGCAAGAACATACGCATCACCGCACAAAATTTCACCCGTTGCCAGAACCAGCCCCTGAACCTCACTTCCGTTATGTAAGACATCGATCATTCTCGAACCAAAGCGGACCTCGCCACCCGAGGCCAAAATGAGGTTTCGCATCGATTCGATAATAGCAGGCAACTTGTTCGTGCCAATGTGCGGATGGGCCTCCGATAGAATACTACTTGGCGCGCCAAATTGAACAAGCGTTTCGAGTATCGATCGTACATCTCCGCGCTTGTTACTGCGTGTATACAACTTACCATCAGAATAGGTACCTGCACCTCCTTCGCCAAAACAGTAATTTGAATCCGCGTCAACACTATGTTGCTTGTGAATGGCAGCTAAATCACGTCTACGAGCACGGACATCCTTTCCCCGTTCGATTACAATTGGCTTTATGCCCAACTCAATGCACTTAAGCGCTGCAAACAAACCCGCTGGGCCCGCCCCAACAATGACAACTGTTCTAGAGGCCGGCGCCAATGGCTGGAAATCACGACTTTTATATTCCGGAGGAATCTCTTCGAAACCGAAATAAAGTGCAACCTTATAGTTGAACTTTATCTCTCTGCCTCTTGCATCAATAGACCTCTTGAGAACCCTGAAATGGGTTAAATCCGGAGAGGAAGACAAGCTGCTAATCACCGCTTGATCTAATCCACCGCCGCTCACCATTTGGCGAAGCGTTAAAACAAATTCTTTTTCAATTGCCATAACTAGTTGGACTATTCATCCAAAAATAAAATATCTAAAAAAAAGGCCCATTGGGCCTTTTTCATTATTTCAAAAACTCCACTTTCGGCTTAGTTCCATCGAACCAAGTAGGTAAACCCCAAAGTCCTGAGCGCATTTTATTGCCTTTGGCATCTTGAGTGACTACTAACAATTCTTTTCTTGCCTTCATGTTTGATAGTATTACCGAAATATACTTTCCAAGGTCAGAGCGTGACTTTCCAGGGTATAAGCTTGCTAGCTTATCGGTAATCACCGAGTTAGTTGTAAAACGAGCGCTACTGCCTACAATCCCCTGAATTTTCTCGGCTAAATCCGGTATACGATTACGTTTGCCTGGCTTACTTGGCTTGCTGGCCGTTGGTTTTTTAACCGGCTTCTTTGCCTTTGCCAATGGTTTTACAATTCCTTTTTTCGATGCCGATGGCTTAGATGGCTTGACTGCCTTAGCACTCTTCTTCTTCTGCGCCAAAGACTTGGATAATACCGGCATTGATACCAAAACCACATTTTCATTCACAGCAGATTCCACTGGTTTTACAATTCCTTTTTTCGCTGCCAATGGCTTAGATGGCTTAACCGCCTTGGCACTCTTCTTCTGCGCTTTAGGCTTCGATAAAACTGACTTTGATGCCACAACAACATTTTCATTCCGAGCAGACTCAACCGGGGTATTGTTCGATACTGGCAAAGCACTCGCCTTCTTAGGCCCTGTCTTTTTCGATCCTGGCTTATTCTTAGCACCAGGTGGACGACCTCGCTTGCCCGTTTTCACTTTTACCTCCGTGCCCAACATTTGTTGCAGCGTTGGGATCTTTGCCTTCCTTCCTCTGCTTGCACCAACACCTTGAAGTATTCGGTATGCCTCAGATAGAACATTATATTCTTTTTGAATAGACTCCATTCGATTGCGAATTTGAGCCAAGTATATTGCTTTCGCCATGAGTATTAAATTATGAGGCAAATGTAGCAAAGACCGCATTTAACAGGTAAAAAAAATGACACTAATTGTCATATTCCTATTTAATCGCATCTAATAAGATAAACACCAAGACCTGGTTTAAAGAATTTTATAATCATTTGATTCCACAACGACTAGTGAAATTCAAACCCATCCGAGCATTGCAAAGCCTCAAAATTCGCTAATTTCACAGCCAAATTTTTTGTATGCCCGCACTTCAAAAACCCTCTATTAAGTTCAACAAAAATCACGGTCTTAGCAACGATGAACTTCTACGTTTCTATCAAGCGATTCTTCTTCCACGACTCATAGAGGAGAAAATGCTCAGTCAACTCAGATTGGGTAAAATATCAAAGTGGTTCAGCAGTTTCGGACAAGAGGCTATTTCAGTGGGTGTTGCGTTGGCCATGGACAAAGAAGAATATATCTTACCCATGCACAGGAACCTAGGCATTTTTACCGGGCGCGATTTACCCCTTGACCAGTTGTTTATGCAGTTTCAAGGCAAAGAGCGAGGGTTCACAAAAGGACGAGACCGTTCGTTTCATTTTGGAACTCAAAAGCACAAAGTTGTGGGCATGATATCACACCTCGGTCCGCAACTTGGCATTGCAGACGGCATCGCTCTGGCCAACAAACTAGGCAAGGAAAAGAAGGCAACGATTGTTTTTTGTGGAGATGGTGGAGCAAGTGAGGGCGACTTCCATGAAGCACTAAATGTTGCTGCAGTATGGGATCTTCCTGTGATTATTGCAATAGAAAACAATGCGTGGGGTTTGTCTACGCCAAGTAAAGAACAGTTTCGATGCAAACAATTCATCGACAAGGCCATTGGCTACGGCATGCCCTCAGAAGATGCAATACAGGTCGACGGAAATAATATACTGGAAGTTTACAATGCAGTGAAAACCGCGGCAGAAAGCATTCGCGAACGTCCGCGACCTATCCTAATGGAATTCATGACTTTCCGTCTGCGTGGCCACGAAGAAGCCAGTGGCACGAAGTATTATCCAGACGGACTAATACAAGATTGGGAGAAAAAAGACCCTGTAGATAATTTCGAAGCCTGGTTGTATGAAAAGGGTATAATCAATGAAGAGTCTGAAGGACGTATTCGCTCTGCACTCAAGCAACAAATAAGTGACGCGCTCAAAACCGCTTATGCCGAGCCTGATATTACCCCTGCAACAGAGCTGGAAGTGAATGATGTCTATGCACATTTTGAGAATGCCGCTATTCATCCAACGAGTCCAGAAAAAACTGAACGTAGATTTATTGATGCCATAGGTGACGGCCTTCGCCAGAGCATGAATCGTCATGAAAAACTGGTACTGATGGGTCAAGACATTGCTGATTATGGTGGTGTTTTCAAAGTAACTGAGGGTTTTGTTGCTGAATTCGGCAAAGAGAGAGTGCGCAATACTCCTCTGTGCGAATCTGCCATTGTGGGCACCGGACTCGGGCTCTCCATGCGCGGATGGAAGGCGATGGTGGAAATGCAGTTTGCAGACTTCGTGACCTGCGGATTCAATCAAATCATCAACAACCTCGCAAAGCTTCACTATCGCTGGCAGGAAAATGCGGATGTTGTCGTAAGAATGCCAACCGGCGCAGGTATGGCTGCCGGCCCCTTTCACAGCCAAAGCAATGAGGCTTGGTTTGCGCACACCCCCGGCCTCAAAGTAGTTTATCCCGCCTTTCCATATGACGCAAAAGGTCTTCTCTGCCAAGCGTTTGAAGATCCTAATCCTGTTATTTTCTTTGAGCACAAAGGATTGTATAGAAATATTTCTGGCGATGTCCCCAATGACTTTTACACCATTCCATTCGGCAAAGCGCAATTAATTAAACAGGGCGAAAAAATCACCATTGTAACCTACGGTTTAGGGGTGCATTGGGCACTTGATTATTTAAAGCAATACCCGGGTTTAAGCGCCGATTTAATTGATTTGAGAACCCTGCTTCCACTCGATATGGAAACTATTTACGCGTCGGTGAAAAAAACAGGGCGCGTTATAGTGTTGCATGAAGACTCGCTCACCGGGGGAATCGGCGGAGAAATCGCGGCTCGAATTGGAGAGCATTGTTTCGAGCACCTCGATGCCCCAGTTGTTCGGTGTGCAAGTTTAGATACACCCATACCGTTTAATGCTGAGCTCGAGAAAAACTTCTTGGCGAATAAATACCTCGAAAATGCCATCGACAAACTGCTTCGATATTAAGACCAGAACGACGATTAATTCATAAAAGAGTAACACACCTTTCACGCGCCCTCAACACAGCGGATACACATTTGTCGCCTATCACAAAGCGCTTTTGGAACAGAAGGTTAACTACAATGATTTTGAACGAGAATTGGCTCATTTCACCCGGGCTGTTGGTCACCCTGCGCGCATCGCTGTGCTCGTCGAAATAGCGCGCAGAGGCTTTGTGGTTCAAGGAGAAGTCATTGAAGTGCCTCAACTGTCCCAAGCAACCGTGTTGCAGCATTTACGCGAATTGAAAAGGGCAGGACTTCTCCGAGGGAGGATCTTCGGTTCCAAAGCAGATTATAGTATCGATGTAGAGAATCTCCACAAATTCGACGAGCAGTTTGCCGCATTTATGCAGCACTTCAAAAACTCTTAAGAACAAGGTAACAAACCCATAACAATGGATTCGTCCGGGAACTTGAGATTTGTAACATGGTATCCAAAGTGTTTCCTTTCCTCGTTGCAATCGGAATATTGTGTCTTTCGCTAGAAGCGTTTGCTGGTGTTCCTAAGACAGAAACCCGACACATCCATGGTAAAATCATTGATGCAACCACGGGGGAAGCGCTCACCGGAGTGCTCATCAAACTAGAGGGCTTTGATCAAAGTACCCTATCAGACGAAAGTGGGAATTTTACCATTGACTATTGTGCTGACAACCCCAAAACGCTCACTCTATCCTTGGTTTCGTTTCAAACCATTTCTCTTTCTTTAACGGATCTTAGCGCCGAATCTACCATAGCGCTGCACGAAAAACCTTAGAAACAAGGCCTTGTTGAATTTTTAACAGGGAAATCTGAACTTTAATGTTAAATTATCGTTACGTTTGTGTGACCCCAAAGTAAATCAAACTACGGGTCTCATAAATTATGAAACTGAACATCCTGGTAATTGTGCTACTCGCACTAGTTCACTCCTCCGTAATTTCTCAGTCTGCGCCCGTTTTGCAGAACGGCTTGTATACCGATATAGATGGTTCACTATACAGCGGTAACGCGACCCTCCAATCCAATGAAGAAGGTAATGCAACCCGGCAGTACATTGAGGTTGACAATGGCCTTTTACACGGTGTTGTCAAGTATTTCCACTCCAAAGGTTATTTGGAAGAAACGGGCAGTTACACTCATGGAAAAAAAGATGGCGTTTGGGTTCAATATGCCGCTAACGGCCAACAATTAGGCGAAGCATACTACAACGACGGAAAAAAAGATGGCATCTGGACTGTTTGGGACGAGCAAGGCATAAAACGTTATCATATGGTCTATAGCATGGGCAAAAAAGTAGACACTTGGAAAATGTGGGATCAACATTCTACCTTGGTGAGTGAGCGTTTCTACAACGAATAACCAACCATCTTGCAAAGTTCCTCGTTGTTAGCGTTTAAATGTGGGCCATCTAAATCTGCCCAATCACATAAGTAGGTTAGCTGTTCTGCTGCATTACAGCCAATACTCGACTCACTCATACAACCAATGAGTGTACTTCCACCTCTGCCCCTGGTATATTCTAACTGACGCCAAGCGGGAGTTATTCCTCCACACTTTTGCAGCTTCACATTTACTCCATCAAAAGCTTGAAGTACCTCCTCTAAATCGTTAAACCCCTGGCAAGCTTCATCAGCAATTACAGGGATTTTCGTTCGCTGCGACAGCTGATACGAGTTCTCCCTGTCGGACATGTGAAAAGGCTGCTCAATTAATACGCATCCTTCCCTCTCGAGTGTATCCAAAACTGGCAACGCTTGTTCGAGCTGACCCCATGCTTGGTTTGCATCAACCGCGAATGGCGCTTTCGACAGCAACCTGAAATTGCGCAAGACATCGAGATCATTCACCCCATCGAGCTTCAATTTAAAAAATGAAAAACCCTTCTCTGTCGCATACCGGATTTTCTCCTCCATGAGCGACTTATTGCAAACACCAATGGTATAGGAATGCGCTACCTGAACACCATGTTCTCTGCTATCGCCCATTGCACGCGATACTGTAGTTTTACATTGTGAAAGATGCACTTGCCAGCGCGCCATATCGAGAGCAGCGAGGGCGGGCATTAGATCAGGAATCATCTGTTGCAATGCCGAATGCCAATCCTGTGGGCGATCAAGTTGCAACGCATCCCTCAACCCTTCATGCGAAAGCGCCTCAATCACATGAGTCGTCGTTACCCCGAGGTAGGGAGGCAGTGTTGCTTCACCATAACCAACGAAACCGTCGAGTTCCAACCTCAAAAAAACTACATCTGTGCCCAAGCGCTCACCATGTGCAATTCTAAAAGGGTGACGAAAGCGCAAAAAAGAAGATTGGAATTCGAGCTTAATCATGGAAGAATCTGAACCAGAAAAGGGGTATTGTACAGACTCTCCTTATTGTAATGAACTTCGGCTGCACTGACGTACTGAAAACGTGCACCAGCTTCCTCAACAAGAATATGACCGGCGGCAGTATCCCATTCCATCGTTGGACCATGCCGATAGTACACATCCGCCATTCCAGACGCTATCAATGCGAATTTTAGCGCACTACCCGCCTTGATAAACTGAGAAATGGGGAATTCGCGCAACACGTGCCGCTCCTCTTCTGATCCATGTGACCCGCTACCAACCGCGATCCATTCAGACTCCTTTCTATTTGCGCGAATTGGAAGAGAGCGTATGCCGTCATCCAAAAACGCTCCGCCACCTTGAACTGCCCAGTAGGTATGGCCAGATACCGGAACGTGGATGAACCCCATGACGGGCACCTGATTTTCGATGAGTGCCAAGTTAATTGTGAATTGGTCGTTGTGTTTGATGAATTCCTTTGTCCCATCGAGTGGATCAAGACACCAATAACGATCCCACTGTTTCCGAGTTTCGTAGCGCTCATGAACAGACTCCTCCGAAAGCATAGGAATACTTGCGTCTAATTGATTCAGTTTTTCTGTTAGGTAGTTGTGGGAGAGGCGATCGGCCAATGTAAGCGGTGAAGAATCCTCCTTCAATTCCACCTGCGCAGCGCCAATATCTTGCTTATACACTTCCATGATTAATCCGCCTGCATGTCTTAAAAAGGCAAGTATTTCAGGCACCAACTCTCTCATGATGACGCGCATTGTAGGTCGCTATAATAAGACACAAGATCCAATGAAATTCGAGTCATAGTGACCCGTGAAGCGCGCAAATCACATCCGAGTTCAGATGCTCTCGGCAACTGCCTACAATTGGGTATTTGACTATATAACTCCATAACTAGATTCTGGTCGCTTCGAAAGTACAGTAAATGCAATCATCATAAATCACCACACCACTGTTAATGCGAAAACCTCTTATTTTTACGGCCTATTCAAAATTAATCATGAGAGAAATTCAATTCCGTGAGGCTATATGCGAGGCGATGTCCGAAGAAATGCGCCGCGATGAGTCAGTGTTTTTACTTGGGGAAGAGGTTGCTGAATATAACGGAGCCTACAAGGCTTCAAAGGGCATGCTCGATGAATTCGGAGCGAAGCGAGTGATAGACACCCCCATTGCCGAGCTAGGTTTTTCTGGTATTGCCGTTGGCGCCGCCATGAATGGTCTGCGACCCATTGTTGAGTTTATGACTTGGAATTTCGCCATACTTGCTGCTGATCAAATCATAAATTCTGCTGCAAAAATGCTGCAAATGAGTGGTGGACAGTATAACGTCCCGATTGTATTCCGAGGTCCAAACGGAACAGCTGGTCAATTGGCAGCTACACACTCGCAAAGTTTCGAGTCGATGTATGCGCACATCCCTGGATTAAAAGTTATTACTCCATCAAATCCATATGACGCGAAAGGTCTTTTAAAGGCAGCTATTCGCGACAATGACCCAGTAGTGTTTTTTGAAAGTGAGAAGATGTATGGCGATAAAGGGCTTGTGCCAGATGGTGAGTATATCATTCCAATCGGATTGGCCGACATCAAGAGAGAAGGAACTGATGTTACCTTGGTCTCCTTTGGGAAAATAATGAAGACTGCTCTGGCGGCGGCAGCTGAGCTCGAAAAAGAAGGCATCAGCATGGAAGTAATCGATTTACGTACCATCCGTCCGTTGGATATTGACACCATCGTTCAATCCGTAAAAAAGACCAACCGCCTTATCATCCTAGAAGAGTCTTGGCCCGTAGCAAGCATTTCGACAGAGATTGCATACCGTGTGCAACGTCATGCGTTCGATTATCTCGACGCACCTATTCGTCGCCTTACTCAAACAGATACTCCACTCCCCTTCGCAACAACACTTATAGATGCCGCACTACCTCAAATAGCTGACGTAGTTCGCACTGCGAAAGAAGTTTTGTACAAATAGTACTATGTCAAATAAAAAAAAGCCGCTTCGAGCGGCTTTTTTTGTTTTTATCCAAACTGAACTCACTAGCGTCGCACAACACGTTCTACCTTACGACCTCTTGAGGTTTGTACATCCAACAAATACGTACCTACTATCAAGGGCAAGCGCACTTGCGACTTGGAAGAATTAGGGCGCAGCGTATCCACCAACTTACCATCCAGACTATACACCTGAATCGATTGTATGACATCGCGGTTCGCATTTACCTGCACGAATCCATTGGTAGTTGGATTGGGTGAAATACTAAACAGTTGACTCAACTCACGCACACCCGATATCGTTGTATTGATTGAATGGCTTGCCATTTCTACAGGGTCTGGACCTTCCTGCCAGTACATTTCTTCGAATGAATTAATCAAGGGATGGTCCATGGCAAACATTTCCTCGTTCCACTTAGGCGGCAATGACTGATACCAAAAGCGAGCAGTCACCGTAATGCTTCCAGACACACCTTGCAATGGGATATGATAGCGCACATCGTCGGTACCTGAACCCTCAACACCATTCAGAGCGTTGAAATTGAAATCACTCGCCGCTGCTCCGACAACCATAGTCGTGTCGTAGACCGCATGAGTGGTGCTGAAGCCGGTTGGCACAAGACGATTATCCTTTATCATGTGATGTGCTCGTTCGAGTACAGTAGTGACATTACCCATCACATCGCCCATCACCATTTCGTAGATCTGAACCTCGTTCGCATCATCACTGATCATATCGTAATGCGGTTCCCACGCGGGGTCTTGACCCTGTACCTCGAAATCCGGATTGACACGACCCGAATGAAATACTTCATTGCCATCCTCATCAACTGCGACGAATTCAATGAAGGCACGGCGAGCCGGATAACCGCTAGGCATTTTGTGTCCTGCTTTGTTACTCACGCGCACTGTGAAACGGGCAGTATCTGTATCCACCACTCCTTGAATGACCTCTATCTCCGCAGTGTGATTCTGGAGATTATCCAATGTGCGATCGATAACTGTTTGGAAATGGTCCTCAGTGGCCGTGATGCCTAATTCATCTATTCTATTTTTCATCAGCTCGAGCATGAAGCTATTGCCACCCACAAGCCAATGCTGCGCAAACGGATCTCGCCCTGGTAGCCAGTCGTAGCCTGAAGCAATAATTACTGGCTCCTCAGTCTTTGGCATGTGGCATCCTTGGCATTCCAATGCGTTAAAGTCTTGAGTGTTGTATGAGCTATTCAGCCATTCGTGATAAGTTGCCTGCTCAATGAAGGTTGTACCTGTAGCATTTCCTTGTAAATCGGCAGTATTGGTTATGAGTGAATGACAACCCGCACAACTCTCAGACTTCGAAGCCTTCGGATGCGCTACAGGAGCCACACCCACGAAATTCGACATAATAAAATCTTGCAGTGGCAAGCCATTCTTTGGTATGTTGAACACTGGACCCCAAATGGTATCGGGGTTATAGTGCAACTCTCCAGAAAAAGAAAGTCCAACAGTTTCGATTTGTTGCGCATGGCATGCCATGCAACTTACCCCGTCGAGAGCAATCGAATCAACGTCGAGCATGTCTGTAGTGTAAAACTCAACGCCGTCGTGCTCTGCCTCAAATCTTCCCATTGGCGCATGGCATGAGGTGCACTTGTTGGTGAGCTCACCCGCGTGACCCGGGTTAACCAACGTTTCGTGAGCCAACTTTGCTCTCCACATCGGATCCTTGGCAGAGTTTGCCATCATGGTTGCACGCCAATTTTCCGCTGGGCCAACATTCTCACCCGAACCATCCACAAGAGCCAACGGTGGATTGGCGATATCCATGTCAACACCGTGACAGCCCGCGCAACGCCCAGAACCCATGAACATGTCTGAGGAGCCGGTTGGCAAATCACCCACTAAACTTCTGTACCCTCCCATTTCTTGGGCCGAGTGATAACTCTTGGGTTTACGTTTCTGATGAGCTGCTGTAAAGACAACAAATACCAAAGCGGCCGCTGTGAGCACACCAAACTTTGCCATTGCTGTAGACTTCGTCCAAAACTTCATAATCCTTTCTAATTATTTCGAAAAATACACTTGGGAGCATTAAACACCCGAAAGCGTCACCAAACTTCCAACTTCTCGATGCCGTTGTCGCCAAGCAATTCATTGATTGCATCAACCAACTTTGTTTTTTGATAGGACAACTCTTGCTTAAGTGGGCCGCTGTCCATTTTCAGCACTAGCGTTTTCCCATGCAACTTGCTTTCGCGTGTCTTCTTCCAAATTATCTCGCCAACTACCTCTCTATAACAGCGCAAAACCTCCATTTCTTGGTAACGCTGTTCCAAGCCACTGCTGCGTAAGAGTTCGGAGATTAGCTCCTTGAGAGGAATATCAGTGTATTTGCGTTTCGACATCGCTTCAAATATCGGTTGGAAAACGCTTACAAAGCTTCCAGTTTTCCACCATCCACTTTCCATGATTGGACCGTTAGATTGGACTGGCGCAACACCTCAGGCATTCGTTCCGAACTTATATCGGTGATAAATAGTTGGCCCACGTCGTTGCGCGAAAGCCAGGCTATGATATTCGCAACACGGCGCTCATCAATCTTATCGAAAAAATCATCGAGCAGTAAAATGGGTTTTACCAAAGCGGCATCCTTCAAAAAAAGATATTGGGCAAATTTTAGGGCAAACAAGAATGACTTCTGTTGACCTTGCGATGCAAATTTCTTCAAAGGATGACCGCCGATCAAGAAATCAATATCATCGCGGTGCGTGCCCGCCGAGGTTCGTTCAAGCTGTCGGTCGCGCCTGCGGTTGCGTTGAAGCAACTGCTCCATAGTATGCTCATTGAGCTCCGAATCATACTTGAAAGAGACCTCCTCTTGCACAGACACAATTTCTCTGTAAACTTCTTGAAAAACGCGCTGAAAATCCTTCAAGAAGGACGTTCTAGCCTCATGGATAGACGCTGCACGTTCAATCAACTGAACATCCCAAATCTCAATAAACTCATCGGGAAAATGAACGTGCTTAGCATAGGTTTTCAGGACTGTATTTCGTTGCAGTAAAGCATGATTATACGCCAAGAGATCATCGAGATAGCCTTTCGACAATTGTGCCAACGTGCTATCCAGAAACTTCCTACGCACCTCGCTTCCCTCCCATATTAGCTCAATGTCGTAGGGCGTAATCATGACGCACGGCAGCAAACCAATATGCTCCGAAAGACGATCATACTCCTTATGATTTCGCTTGAAAATTTTACGTTGATTTCTGCGGACTGAACAAATGATTTGCTCTGGCTGATCCTTGCGCACAAACTCTCCGGTAATAGCAAACTGATCGGTATCGAATCGGATGTTCTGCGAGTCTATGGGGTTGAAATAACTCTTGCAACTGCACAAGTAATAAATCGCATCGAGAAGATTCGTTTTTCCTGAACCATTCAGCCCCAAGAAGCAAATCGCCTGTGCATCCACTTGAATAGACAACTCTTCGTAATTTTTGAAGTTGTAAAGCGTCAATTTTTGCAAACGAAGTTCTTCCATAACCGTCAATACCATTGCACGCTAAAGTCTGTTGAACCAGCGCCAAAATTCACGAACTCTCGATTGAGTTCCTCCAAGTAGAGATATTCCTCATCCAACTCATGGATTGCATCCTCATCGTCATCTAACACTACCATTCTATCCGACTCAATAAACAAGGGCCATGCATTCGAAATCTCGTTCGCATCAAATGCAAAGACATGTCCAAGCCACTGATTTGATGACGCCTTAAAAACCTTGTAGTAGTGAACATCCAGCACAACACCGCGGATTTCCTTTTGACATTGATGCAGCAACAATACTGTGTCGATGCGCTCATCTTCCGATTGAAACCGATTCTTTAGGTATAGCTCTGCCAAAGAAAACCTTGTTGAAAGTTGGCTGGGCATTTTGTTCGTCGCTGCATGATCCCAGAGTAGGTTGTAGACCTCGTGAGCTTGATCATCCATTCGAATCAGCGTATGAAGCAGAGAATCTGAAGGCACATTATTGTGATCCCAATTGAAGCGTGCAATATCCAACAACAGCGTGCCTTTGCGCGTGGTGTCTAGTTTTTTGAAGAATGCATCGACATCCTTTTCTTTTCTGAGCGGCTGAAGAATAGAGCAAAAGTCAAGTAGGATGTCGGAATTCAAGCCATAACCTTCTTCGGTACTGCTCTTGAGTCGCTTCCATTCATTTCGCGCTTCCACAAGAATCTGAGGCACGAGATAACGGTATGCTGATGTTGGAAGCCAACCACTATCCACAGCCAACGCCATCAAATGGTAAATACTCTCCTCGTATTCATCGATTGCCAGCAATTGCATAAGCTGGGGAATTAGTGGTGCGGCCAGACGAACTGAATCAAACAATACCTCGCAACCACTCCCACCCATTTCATCAAAAACTATGGGTGGCTCCTCGACAACCAGTCGAGCGTATGCCTTCCAGGCCTTGCCCGTTTTTATGCGAAGCAAAGTCGTAAGCAGGTCATATTGATACGCTGCACTATCAGGGTATTCAGCAAATTCCTTTGCGAGAAAATTGATATTGGCTGAAGACGTATCTGCAGCAAGTCCTGAAATAAGTTTTTCCTTGATGAGCCCTGCCTCTTCGCCTTCGAAGTAAGGAAGCGTCTTAATCAGCTCACGCATTCGCTGCGCAGAACCCTGCGAAAAATCCATTTCGCTAGTTATTTCGAGGGCTCGTTGACGTAACAGCGAGTCATCGGAAACCAATGCCTTGAGGTAGGCTTCGTCGCGCTGATCGAAGTGCGGGTAAGGAAAAATGGTGTCGTTCGAGCGGAAATTATCGAATGCATTTATTACAAAATCAGAAAGGCCAACGATTGAATCGTAGCAAGTGGAGAGATGATAAAATGATTTGTTGTGCAGCACCATACGATGCTTAAAACGCCTTGTTGTGGAAGCGTCGCCCACAATGAATTCAAAAACAGCCCCGACATCTGTCCATTCTGCAGTCTGGCGAATCATCATCATGTCGAGGCCGAGCACACGCTCACGCTTTTCGCGCAAAAAAGCATTCCTATCTTCCCCATCAGAGTATTCATGATAGCGCTGAAAATCAATTTGAATTGACTGAGCATCTCCGGGTGGATTCAACACTATTGAAGCATTTGTGCCGAATGGCGAATCTTGCTCAGACTCTAAGTCAGCATTGAACAACATCGCATCCAACGACACCTTCGGCTCTATAGGAATGTAGGGCAGCGTTGTAGTAAAACACAGTTCTGAGTTTTGGTACGTTGTAAATTGGTTGTATGTGGAATGCCCAATTGTGAGGGAGCTAAACCAATCGCTTCTGCTTTTCGCATCCTCGTCGTTGGTCGACAACACAACGTAGCTCAGAGCATGAATAACAAACAGTGCGTGCACGGTATAGACACTACCCTTCAAAACAGACTCAAGTGCGGGAAGGCCATTGTGCTCTTTGATAGTAAATGAGACACAGCTAAAGTTATTGTCACTACAGAAGGCTTTCAGAAAGCGCCTCAACTCGTAGTTATCCTCATCCAAAAACCCAGGACATTCAATAACATGTCGCTGAAGCATATAGAACGCCCCGTTTGTTTTTCTCGTCGCAATAACTTCCAAGTCAGCGGTGCGAGTGAGCGCATTGGAGGACGCATAGCAAATGCCCTGCGAGGGTAAATTGACTTGTAACGAACCATCTGCAGATGCCCATCGGTTACTTTGCTCAGCACTGTCGTGAATTTTAATGCCTTCAAAAAAAGAAGCACCATACCCTTGCATCACTTTTTCACCCGTTGCCTCGAGTTTAAGTATTAGGATTTCATCGGGCAATACGATGACTTGCTGGCGCTGGTAATCGCCGCGCCTCGTTCTATTAATGACCTCAATCCCTTCATACTTCCCCTTGGTAATAATACTTTTAGACACCACCTCGCCGGCCACTGTTTCATACATCATGCTGTCTAGCATCGCCAACAACTCATTGGCTGCGGTGCCTGTTAGGGCCGAATATGACTTCATGCGGGTGATCGTGAAGTTGGCGCCATTGGCGATATCAAGGCATAACCAGGTGCTCGACTCCCGGCTGGAAGCAGCGTGATAAAGGTGTGCCGGAACATTGGTGGTAATACGGCCATCCGATGTTGTAAACGGAGTAAACGCACGCTGATATATTCGTCTATCTAATTCTTGGCGACGCTTGGCATTTCGGGTCCCCTTGTTGACAGGGGTAACCTCATATCCCAAGGATCTTAGTGTCTCGATAACGCCGCCGTTTCCTGGCAGGTGAGCACATCCCATTGCCGCAAAAACCGATTTCCCTGCGCGCAGCAGACTGTCGATGTTGTGCACAAACAACTTATTACGCTCCAATAAAATGTATGTCCGAAAGGCCTTGGAGGCTGTTGATCGTGTGAGGGAATCTATCAAGTCTAGATCTTGCCTGCGGTAGGCGGGTTCCAACTGACTTGTTAGTTGTTCAAACTCCAGAATATCACCCTCGTCCCATTCCCGTCGATCCTCTTGGCGAGCACCTTCAATACTCGCCTTGCGAATAAAATCGTCGCTTTGAGCGTAGGTCTCAAGACCCAGCGTCTGAAGTCCCATCTTCTTGGCAGCTTGATAGATGTGCATATCAAGCCAGGTATCCTCCTCAAAGTCTACAGCACCACTTCCTTCGCCGTAGCGAAACATCAGATAATTGAGAACAGCGGGGTCGTAGAGCAGTGCCTGGCGCACTCTCTCGTTGGCGCTTTGGACGTTTGACCCACTCCAAAAACCGCGCAATGGCGGCAGCGGTGAATCGTCCACAAACTCCTCAAAGTATTCTTCTTCTGCAGAGCTACTACCTAGCCATGAAGCTACCTGTGGGTCACTGAACAATGCTTCAAACCAAGCCTCTGGTTCCAACTCAAGAGCCACTACATCCACAGACTGCATTGCATCGTAGAAAGGATCGCCTAATTGGAAAGCCACCTTCCCGCTGATGTGCATAGTGCCATACACATAAGATGGCTCCCGTAAATTCGTACCCTCTACCTTCCAAAGAAGACTTTGATATTGGGCTGGGGCACTGAGGCACAGACCCGTAATAAAAACAGCGAAAACAAGGGCTTTACGGAGGTCTATATACACTAAACGATTCACAGAGTATAACTACTTTCGGTCAAAAATAGGCAGTAAGCAAAGTGATGTGCTTATAATTGTTTTTAATAGCCAAAATCGATTATTTTTGCGTCCGCATAATTTTTTAAAAATATGTCAAAACAAGACACTCCCCAAAAAGAAACTATTGTTGATTTCCAACAAGTAGCATCGAAGACTGAACAGTTTTTCGAGCAGAATCGTAAAGCAATCACGCTCGGTATGGGCTCAGTAGTATTGCTACTCGCCGGTTTTTTCGCTTTTCAGTTTTTGTACAAAAAACCACGTGAAGTAGAAGCTTCAAACGCTGCTATTCGCGCCGATTTGTTGGTTGAAATCGATTCTATCCGCTTAGCCGTTCAAGGCGATGCGAACTTCGAAGGATACGAGGCGATTGCTTCGAACTACAGTGGAACTAAAGTGGCCGATCGCGCTCATTTTTGGTGTGGCGTTTATTATCGCGACATTGCAAAAGACTACAGCGCAGCTCTAGAGCATTTTAAGCAAGCAAGTTTTGATGACCAAGCAATGAGTGTTGAACTCACCGGTTGCATCGGAGATATGTACGTAATGTCTAACGACCTTGAGCAAGGTGCTTCTTGGCTTGAAAAAGCAGCGAAGCAAGCGAACTCAAGTGATAGCCGCGATTTTACAGGTCCGCTTTACAACCTCAAAGCAAGTAAGGTTTATATGGAATTGGGCAATGATTCTAAGGCCCAAGCTCTACTTCAATACGTTGTAGATACGTATGACAAACGGTCACCAGAATATGGTGAATCGGAAAAGCTCCTCTCCTTGTTGAAGGCGAAGGGATAACCGAATGGCCACAAACAATCTTTCTTCATATACCAAAGAACATCTTCCCGATGCACAGACGATGCGCATCGGGATTGTTGTTTCTGAATGGAACGACCACATTACCTCCAACCTTCTCAAAGGTTGTGTGGAGGCACTAACCGATTGCGGGGTATCTCGCGATTCTATATTGGTCGCTCATGTGCCTGGCAGCTTTGAACTAGCGCTTGGCGCGCAACTTCTATTCGAAAATCATTCTATAGAGGCAGTTATTTGTCTGGGATGCGTTATACGCGGAGAGACTGCACATTTCGACTTTGTGAGCAATGCTTGCGCAAACGGAATTCAACAACTTGCGTTGAAAAAAGGGAAACCTGTGATTTTCGGTGTGCTAACGGACGATACCGAGGAACAATCCATTGCCCGCAGTGGTGGAAGCAAGGGCAACAAAGGAACTGAGGCGGCTATCACAGCCCTCAAAATGATTGGACTTCATCGCGAATTGGAAAACAATAATTGGTAGGGGAAATGGCGTGTTAAAACAGCGCAACTTCTTGATAAGACAACTCTTCTTTGCCTTTCTTAGTAAGCCTATAACCCGTGTTACTCTTGTTCATGATATACCCATCGAGGTAAAGGTTCGCCACACGTTCTCCCAACTGAGCACTGCGCGTAGACTGCGCATCATCATGTTCTATTCTGCTCCAAAAGGCAGTTTCTAATTGACTCAATTTTATAAGTTCATTTTTATTGTTCTTCTTAAACGTTTGAATAATATCAAGAACTACGTAGTCGTACTTATCTAGAAACATGAGCAGGTTAAATTGAGAGGTTTATTGTGATGTGTGTGTTAACACGCTGCTAATATAGAATCGATAGCACGGGTGATTTGTGTGCAACTCACATTCTTTTGCTCACAACTTTTCAACCATAAAAAACAGAGTACTCAATCCGCTAGCAATGCGCCACTTGGCCTAACTTGCGATTCTAAAGATTTCAATTTTATGTCGAAACTATTTATAATCGCTCTTTGCCTTGCATGGTTCAACGTGCATGCTCAGATTACCATTAACAGTAATCACTTGCCGACGGGAGGAGACTTGTTGTTCGCCCGCTCTGCAACCTTTCTCACCAACGTTGACCTTGAATCTACAGGGCCCAACTACACTTGGAATTTCGGTTTCGATGTGCTTGAACCAGGCGCGCTTGATGCAGGAACGGACTGCGCACCCTTGAGTTCTCTTTCCTTGGTAAATCAATTGTTATTCAATAATTTTCTTTACCCAGAATACGACTCAGACTTTGGTTTAGGAACGACGTTAATTGACAATCCATTCATCGCAATTGAAGATGCCTATCAGGTTTACAAAAACAGCGGTGGCGTATATGGAGTTACCGGCCTCGTGGCAACAGTAAGCGGATTTCCATTAGCCGCTCAATTTGACGATAGGGACATAATCTACAACCTTCCCCTCACTTACCCCGCATCTGGCAATTCGCACTCGGTACTCTCGCTTGATGTTCCTAATGTGGCGTACTACGGAACCGATCAATACCGAAATTACACGTGCGATGGATGGGGCACTATAAACATCTATGGTCAATCATACGATGTGCTGCGCGTAAAATCGATAGTAACTGGTTTTGATTCGGTGGCCGTAAATTTCAATGGAATACCACTTGGCTTTCAGTTCCCAAAAGACATTACAACCTACCAATGGATAAGCACATCTTTTAAGCTTCCTGTGCTCGAAGTAGTTTCGACCGCGGGTGGCATCGGAGGCGACCAACTAACTGTTCGCACTGCCGATATAAATGCCGTTGGTCTTGCTGAAAGAAATATGGGTACATTGAGCATCTACCCAAATCCTGCGGGTGATAGGCTTTTCATCAACAGCTCCTCACCAAACGCAAACTACAGTTTAGTAAACGCTGCTGGGGTTCTTGTAGGCTCAGGTCGCATGGAAAGCAGCTCTATTGCTACTGATCATCTCGCGCCGGGTATGTATTTCCTACGCGTTCAAAACGAAAACCTAACCTATCTGCAAGGAAGTTTTGTCAAGCAATAAATTAATTGCCGCAAGGAAAATCCGAGGACCCATTGGGATCGCAAAAATTAAGAGGGGCTGTGTACGGACTATTCACCAAAGCGCCCAAATTACCAGAGTTTGGTTGATTGTTGTTGTCGAAAGCTACGAGTGGCAGGCTAATTAAATTACGCGTACCTCGCGAAGCGAACAACCCTATTCCATTGCTCACATTGGTGTATATAGGGCGCTCTTGCACAACACCTGTTGAAGGTGAATTGACTTCGATATAAGACTTGAGATCCTCATTGCCAAGTGTGAGCAGCACATCAAAACACTCGGTGCGCTGTTGCTGTGTGTCATATGTTCCTATGACGCGACGAATACGTTGGTCTGCAACTAAGCTGTTTTGTAGAAAAGAGAAAAAGGCCTCGCCATCGAAAGTCAATTTTAGCAACTGCCCTGATGTAATGTCGCTCGATGAAATACTGCCAAGGTAATAGTCAAGAAACTTTGGAGTAGAACTAATAGGTGCGCTTGACCAATCCGCATTTTCGTATACCAACTCCGTGTAATTAAACCGTAAGCGAGCATCGTAGACGCTTGCATTGGTTGCTGCATTCCATCGTATGGCAACTTCAGAAGTATAGTTGAAACCTCCGTTGGTTGAAATGGAGGCAAGAATAAACGTCGTGTTCGGCTGTGGACTGAGCCAAGCAAAACTTGCATAGCTCACAACTTGCGTAGTTGCGGAAACCTCTCTGCCATCGGTGAACTGAAGAACAATTCGATAATCAGAATTTTGATTCAGCCCGGGAGAAGAAGGAACAAAGTAATACATCGTCTGTTGCGGGCCGTAAAAAATCCCATTCAATTGGCGATTACTCACCGTTGTAGATACGAGTTCAAACTCCTCCACTACGTCACCGTCTAAGATCCGTTCCACCACTTTTTTAACGAAGTCTTCATCAGTGTATTCAGAACTGTCGCGAATAGCAGCATATGCGTTATTGTCGCCCTCTCCCAAAAAAGTCTTATTGATTTTAACCCACTGTGTGTCCTGCACAGTTATTTGATTATCGCTATTGGCATCTGGATCCAACAACCCAAAAATCACCGTTGTATTCTTGTAAGGAGCATTGAGTTCTACCTCTGTTTCACACGAGGAAAAAAACACCATCGTCAAAAAACCAACAAAAATCGTATTTCTCATTTTAAACATGCTTGATTGCGTTGAGGCACAAATGTACCCAAATGTGAGTGTCACAGCACTTTGTGAAAGCCCACTGTAGACGTTTTACAGATTGATTGTAGCGTACCCTACAACGAAATCAAAAACATCATGGTGTCTGCGCCATCCGCATAGTCCCAAAGGGCAGGACTTTGACTCCCTCCAAATGGCACGTCGTCATGACTCACTAAACATTGGATTTCATTTTCTCTTGCGGTTAACTCCTGCCGCAATAATGCCATGTCGGAATAATGCTCGAAATAGAGACTTCCGGTTGGAGAGGCAAGTGACTTGTCTTCTTTCAACAACAGAAATCCGTTATCAAGCAGAGGTTCCATGTTCAATAGCCAAACCGCCTTGTTGTAATCATAGTTATTCGCGTATTTATTATGATTTACGATCTCATTGTATTCGTACAGCGCCTCGAACAAGCGGTCGATGATAAACCCTTGAGGCAGGTAAACCTTGGATACATTTCTGCATCCCAACCCAAAATAATCAAACACATCACGACCCAACGCCTTCAGTTCTTCTTCCGTTTCATTCCCATCAAGTATGGCTACACTGGTTCTGCCTTTTCGAATTATGTGTGGCAAATGACCAAAATACTGCTCGAAATACCTGGATGTGTTGTTGCTTCCGGTAGCAATCAATGCCTGCATATCGTTCATACGGCCATTGGAAAAGATAATCTGCTCGCCTACGGACTCATCCCATCGGATGAGAAACTTCAACAAGGCTGGCATGAGCAAGCTGTCGTCTGAAGACAATTTTATGTAGGCAATGTGCCCACTTAGAACGACACTTAAAACATCATGAAAGCCCACCAATGGCAAATTTCCGGCACAGATAATTCCAACTCTCTTAGGAGCCCCATCCCCCTCCCACGTGTATCTTTCAATCCACTCAGAAACTCTGCTGTATTGCAACTCAGCACTCCAAGCGAACAAGGCCTTTCGAATGTTGTTCTCAGTAAACCAACCATTGTGATGAACATGCGTTTCCATAAGTAGAATTAACTCTGAATACTCTTCCTCTGTAATGCCTGATTCATAACCAGGCCATTTAGGCGAAGAGGCCAAGAGGCCAAGCAACCGACTCAACTGGTCGATTGCGCGAATTCGGTATTCAGATGGTCTATGCATACATCACATGGTGTTATTTTTGTGTCGCAAAATTAGAACGTATCGACTATGGCTATTATGATTACCGATGAATGCATCAATTGTGGTGCATGCGAACCAGAATGTCCGAACCACGCAATCTACGAAGGTGGCGCGGAATGGAAGTATTCTGAGGGTACGGGGCTAAAAGGAATCTTCACTCCTTTGGTAAACGCCGGAGAAGTGGATGCTGATGCGAACCAGACTCCGGCAAGTATGGAGGTCTACTACATCGTTTCTGACAAATGCACTGAATGCGTTGGCTTTCATGATGAACCTCAGTGCGCCGCTGTGTGCCCGGTCGATTGCTGCGTTGACGACCCTGATCATCGCGAAAGCGAAGAACAGTTGAAAGCAAAAAAAGCATTCATGCACCTCTAGGGCTCAGCGAACAATCAACTCATCGCAAAACAACCAAGAGGGCTCCCCAGGTGCGTCGTGCCAGGTAGGACAAGGACCGTGATTCTGCGCGACCATTTTAACGTACCGAGCCTTTTCATTCAGTCGTTTCAGCGATAGTGGCTCAAAAAATTCGCCGTCCTTCTTTTCGTCCATTTTACAGTCTGCTTGGCCGACCGATTTCCAATTCTCTCCGTCATCACTAATGAAATATTCCACCGATTTCGGGAGGAAAATCCAGGCATTGCCATACATAAACCAACGAGTTTCCAATTCTTGAATTTCTGTTGATGCTCCTAAGTCGACGACTGCTTCCATGTTCTTGCCTTGAACCGCCTGCCACGCGCCATCACGAAAATTAGTAGAGCCCAACCTACCATCCACCAAGGCTTTTACTCCGCCTCCCGTATACCAAGGCGATGGCTCATAGAAAAGAGTGAGTGAATCATTCAACGCCTTATGCGGTTCAAACAACCACATCATGGGCTCGGCATAACGCATTTCACTCATGGTTGCTTGGGCGCTTAGCAACGTTGGCCTGTCAATCAATATAGCATTATTGTAATTCAGGATTTTGTCTCCCGGCCTTGTGCCTGCAGGTGCCAACGAGTAGGTAACATGTACTCCTTGAAAAGCAGGCTTCAATTCAACGTTCAAGGTATTTTCCGCAGGAGTCGCGTGCATCGATACGGGCACCGTGGGAAAACCGGAATTGATCCCAAGCGCTCGCAAACGAGGGTAATGTTCTTCCACCCGCTTGCTGAACGCTTCATAATTACGCTGGTCAGGATAGGTCCACAACACTTCTGCAAGAGCCAACATGCGCGGAAAAACCTTGCTGTCGACCGTTTCTTGAGGCGCATGCTCTGTCCACATGTTGCACTCACCTCCGCGAATGTATTTCGACTCCGCTAGGGAAAGAGAAGCCGGAATTGGATTGAAATTATAGACCTCTTCCATGTCCGTTGAACTCAGACCATAGTCGAAATAGCAATGGCTGGTGGGCGACATTACCACATCATGCCCTGCCTTGGCTGCGTGTTCGCCGCCCTCCATGCCGCGCCAACTTTGTATCATGGCATCGGCCGGAATGCCGCCTTCCAGAATTTCATCCCACCCAATTATGCGCTTGCCTTTTGATGCTAGAAAACGAGCAATTCGTTCGATGAAATAGGTCTGTAATTCCGCCTCATCCGCTAGTTTTTCCTGTTTAATTCTTCGCTGACACTTATCGCAATGTTCCCAACGAAACTTTGGTGCTTCATCGCCGCCGATATGAATGAAGGCGGAAGGGAAAAGTTCACAAACCTCCGTGAGCACGTTTTCCAAGAACTCAAACGTGTATTCATCGCCTGCACAATAAATATCTTTGAAAACACCCCAATCATTTTCAACTGCGATTAGCTCATGCGTGCAGCTCAGGGCGGGGTAGGCAGCAATGGCAGCGCTGGAGTGCCCCGGCAATTCAATTTCAGGAATAACCGCTATGTGTCGTTGTTCTGCATAAGCAACAATCTCTCGGATTTCTGCCTTTGTATAAAAGCCTCCGTACGTGGTGCCATCCTTCTCTGTGCGCCATGCACCCACCTCGGTGAGCAATGGATATTGATCGATTTGGATGC
Organism: Chryseobacterium gleum; assembly: GCA_945869405.1. GTDB lineage: Bacteria > Bacteroidota > Bacteroidia > Flavobacteriales_D > Sanyastnellaceae > JAIBBG01. The sequence continues at coordinate 39,676 of CAMBPD010000001.1, forward strand.
GCCAGCCCTGATCTTCCGTGAGATGCCAATGCAACACATTCATTTTGTAGTATGCCAATGCGTCGATGTATTTCTTAATGAACTCGACCGACATAAAATGTCTACAACAATCGAGAAGCAGTCCACGGTGCGGAAAACGCGCGCCATCGTTGATAACCAAAGAGGGCAGTGAATAGGGCAAGGACAATTGATGGTGTTCTGCTTGAGCGGGAAACAACTGCCTCAAGGTTTGAACACCGTAAAACGCACCTATATCGAACTCCGCATTAATGATAATGCCCTTAGGAGTAATGTTTATTCTATATCGAGAACGATCAGCTTCTAGAGCGCGCATGCGCAAGGAATCGGGCAAACTCTTTAGGCTCTCCTCCGTAAACTCTTGGCTTCTCTTGGAACTGCTTACTAGTATAAAATTCTCCTTCGGCAGCTCGTTCATATCAATGAGCTGAAACTCTCTTCCGCAAGCCGTTGAAAGCCATTCGGCAAGAAAAGTCGCTTCTTGCTTTGCTGCCCTGTTACACGCAATTACTGTTTGTTCGTTGAGCACAAACTGAGAGGAGCCCATGCTCCACTGATCGGGCTGGGGTATAACCGTGAGTTGGGCAAGCAATTGGAGATGAAAGAAAATGGGAACTACAACAACCAATAAGTGGCGCATCATGGCAAGGATATTTGTTGATGAAGATTAAATGTGTGTACCGCGGCCAGCGCAGCCGTCTCGGTGCGCAGGCGTGCTGTTCCAAGACTCACCGGACGAAACGATGACTGGATGGCTTGCTCGATTTCAGATTCAGAAAAATCGCCCTCAGGGCCAATGGCTATGCATACCGACGGATTTGAGGTAAGGGCATCACGCAACAAAACACGAGGTAATTGCTCGGCACAGTGAGCAATGAAACGATGATCCGATTCAACCAAAGCAAGCCATTTATCGAATGCTATAGCCTCGTGAATCGTGGGCAAAATTGTACGTCTGGATTGTTTCAATGCAGAAATGGCCACGCGCTCCAACCGATCGATAGACAACCGAGCACGCTCGGAGCGATTGCAGTTCAACAAACTGATTTTTCCGATACCCATCTCTACGGCCTTTTCTACCAACCACTCCATACGATCCGCATTTTTCGTTGGCGCAATGCCAAGATGCAAAAGAACCGGAGTGTCGGTAGCGCTTAGCAGACCGACAATTTGGGCAGAGACATGGTGCTTGACGATTATCAACTCCGCTGAAAACAAATCACCCTTTCCGTTAGTAAGATCAATGCGATCAAGATTGCGCAAGCGCAGCGCCTTGGATATGTGCGTGGCTTCCGATGAGTCGAAGGCCACCACATGGTGTAAACACGCCTCGGGATGATAAAAAAACGTTGTTGTCATTTCCCTAATTTTCGTATATAGGCTAGGTGCATACCGGCATAGGGTTCTCTGAAATTCCAGTTGCCAACACCCAAAAGACTCAACCCCGATTTTTTTCCTACACTTATCCCGAATTCCACTTGGAAGGGAACACCAAGTGTGACCCCTGTGATGTACTCATTTTCATAATCGGCACGCCTGCAATACTGACGCACGTTGAATCCAAAACCAACCGAACCTGTTACATACCAGGACCTACCTCCCCAACCATCGCCCCACAAAACACCGATTTCAGCTAACTTGTTGTGCTTTTCAGTGCAGGAGTCATCGGCAGCCATGAAAAGCTCTTGCGTAAGTGCAACTCTCGTTTGCACCAACGACCCTTCGCCGCGCTTGGAGTAGGTAAACATGCCCTGCCATGACCAGTAATCTGAGGTGTTCAACCCTCCACTCACAGATACCCAACGTTGGCCACGAAGAGGATTGTCTTCGTATTGAGCAATCACTTGAACAGCTGGTGAGAGAGCCAAAAGAGCGCAAAGAAGCGGCACGCTAAATGTTCCAATTAATTTTTCTAAGTGCATGAATCTCATGAGTAGGTGGCAATAACGCCAGAAATGATGACCATTTCTATGGAAACGGACATTTTTTTCCATACTGCCATGTTTTTGAACCACATCATCGTACATTTGCCACCCTAAAAATCAATACTTGTTAACTGGGTTTCGTACCCTCCAAACAAAAATAACATGGCAGTAAAACTTAGACTTCAACGTCACGGTAAGAAAGGAAGCCCTTTCTATCACATTGTGGCAGCAGACGCTCGTTCACCACGTGATGGTAAATTCATTGAGCGTATTGGCAGCTACAACCCAAACACCAACCCGGCAATCATCCAGTTGGACAACACTAAGGCCATCGAGTGGCTTAACAATGGCGCTCAGCCGACCGACACAGTTCGTGCGATGCTCAGCTACACAGGTGTAATGTATCGCCAACACCTGCAAAAAGGTGTACTGAAAGGTGCATTCACACAGGAAGAAGCAGAAAAGCGTTTTGAAACGTGGATTGCTGAGAAGGGTAACAAAATCCAATCAAAGAAAGAGCGCCTAGCAAAAGATAAGACTGACAATGCAAGCAAGGCACTCAAGCATGAGCGCGAGGTAAACGAAAACCGCTTGAAAGCAATGACTGCCGCGGCAGAAGCTGTTAGCGCGGCTAACGCAGCTAAAGTAGAAGTGGCCGAAGAAGCACCTGCTGCCGAAGCACCTGCTGCTGAGGCACCTGCTGCTGAAGAAGGCGCAGAGAACGCAGAAGCATAATTGACACATGACTATACAAAGCCACTCCTCGGGGTGGCTTTTTTTTTCTAACTCAACGCACACATGGCCGTAATTCCCGACAAAAAAGACCTTTACTCCATCGGTTACTTTTCCAAACTCCATGGTTTCAAAGGAGAACTCACTGCAGCAATAGACACCAAAAACATTCGTGACTACGAAGGTCTAGAAGCTATTTACCTTGAAGTAAATGGCATATTGGTCCCCTATTTCATTGCGTTGTTGGAATACAAAACAAATACCTCAGCCAAGGTAAAATTGGAGGGTGTTGAAGACGAGGCTAGTGCAAAGGCACTAGTAAAGTCGAGCATTTATATAGACCGCAAAGACATGAGTACGTTCGACACCGACCGGGCCGCATTGCGGGCTATCACTGGCTACAGAGTTTTTGATGAAGAACATGGTGACATTGGCATTGTAGAGAACATCGAAGAGTCGAACAACAACCCGTTGTTGATTGTGCGTCATGGTAAGAAGGAAATTCTTCTTCCGTTGAACAGTAATTTTTTCCAAACTATTGACGACGAAAAGAAAGAAATACACATCATCGCGCCCGGTGGCTTAATCGACTTTTACCTCGGTCAATAAAGGAAAGTAGGCAAGTTCAACACCCTAGACAGCCGTCAACTTCTTGGCCCCTTGCAGCGCAATGAGGGTGCAAGTCTGCGTACATTTGCCCCCGAACAAAAAACTTCTGATAACGATGAACAACGTTTTCGATTTAGATATGATCAGAGCCGTTTACGGCCGCTTCCCAGAACGTGTAGAAGCAGCTAGAAAGGCTACAGGCAGACCTCTGACCCTTACCGAAAAAATCTTATACACTCACCTCTGGAGCGGCAGTGCAAACAATGCTTTTGAACGCGGCAAGAGCTACGTAGACTTTGCTCCCGACCGTGTGGCCATGCAAGACGCAACTGCACAGATGGCCCTTTTACAATTTATGCAAGCCGGACGCAAACAGGTTGCGGTGCCTAGCACTGTGCACTGTGACCACTTGATACAAGCACGCGTTGGCTCTTCGCAAGACTTGACCGATGCTCTTTCCAAGAACAACGAAGTTTTTAACTTCCTTTCCTCTATTTCCAATAAATACGGCATTGGCTTTTGGAAACCCGGCGCAGGTATTATTCACCAAGTTGTATTAGAGAACTATGCATTCCCTGGTGGAATGATGATCGGAACAGATTCTCATACGGTTAACGCGGGTGGTTTGGGCATGGTGGCCATTGGTGTTGGTGGTGCAGATGCGATGGACGTGATGGCTGGCATGGCCTGGGAGTTGAAATTTCCAAAACTGATAGGTATTAAACTCATCGGCAAGCTCAATGGCTGGTGCTCTGCGAAAGACGTCATCTTAAAAGTGGCTGGAATCCTTACCGTGAAGGGAGGAACAGGTTGCATTGTGGAATATTTCGGAGACGGAGCGAAATCGCTTTCCTGCACAGGAAAAGGAACCATCTGCAATATGGGAGCTGAAATTGGAGCTACCACTTCCACTTTTGGTTACGACGAAAGCATGGAGCGTTACCTGCGTTCAACCGGACGTAGCGAAGTGGCTGATTTGGCAAATAGCATCAAGTCTCACCTCACAGGCGACGATGAAGTGTATGACAATCCAGAGCAATACTTTGACCAAGTATTTGAGATTAATTTGAGCGAACTGGAGCCGCATTTAAACGGACCCTTCACACCTGATTTGGCAACGCCAATTTCAAAGATGAAAGAAGAGGCGGCAAAAAATAACTGGCCCACCAAAGTTGAAGTAGGACTCATCGGTTCATGCACCAACTCATCCTACGAAGACATTGCTCGTTCGGCATCATTGGCCAAGCAAGTAATTGCAAAACACCTTAAGCCAAAGGCTGAGTTTAGCATCACCCCCGGTAGCGAAGTAGTTCGCTATACCATTGAACGTGATGGCTTCATTGACACATTCAACAAGATGGGAGCAACCGTATATGCGAACGCATGCGGACCGTGCATAGGCATGTGGGCGCGTGTAGGAGCAGATAAGAAGGAGAAGAACACCATTGTTCACTCATTCAACCGCAATTTCCAGAGCCGCAACGACGGCAACCCCAATACGCTTGCATTTGTTGCTTCGCCAGAATTGACTACAGCACTTGCAATAGCAGGCGACCTTACATTCAACCCGATTACTGACACACTCATAAACGAAAAAGGCGAGCACGTTAAACTCGACCCACCTAGCGGTGACGAGCTACCCACCAAAGGATTCGATGCAGAAGACCCAGGCTACCAAGGGCCGGCAGAAGACGGCAGCGGCGTTGAAATCAAGGTGGCAAGCGACAGCGAGCGTCTGCAATTGCTTGCTCCTTTCAGCGATTGGGATGGACAGAACATCACTGGCGCACGTGTACTGATTAAGGCAAAGGGCAAGTGCACGACCGACCACATCTCGATGGCCGGTCAGTGGTTGCGTTTCCGTGGTCACCTCGACAACATTGCCAACAATACGCTCATTGGCGCTACCAACTTCTTCAACGGTGCTCAGAACAGCGTGAAGAACCAATTGACCGGTGCATACGACGAAGTACCGAAAGTACAACGTGCCTATAAAGCAGCGGGTGTGCCAACGCTTGTAGTGGGCGACCAGAACTACGGTGAAGGTTCATCGCGTGAGCACGCAGCCATGCAACCACGTCATTTAGGTGTACGTGCGATATTGGTGAAGTCGTTTGCCCGTATTCACGAAACCAACTTGAAGAAGCAAGGCATGTTGGCCCTTACGTTCAACAACGAAGCAGACTACGATAAGATTCAGGAAAACGATGTGGTGAACTTCACTGACCTCGTTTCGTTTGCACCAGATAAGCCCCTGCATTTGGAGCTTGTTCATGAAGACGGTTCGAAAGATACCATTGCCGTGAACCACACCTATAATGCTCAGCAGATAGAGTGGTTCAAAGCAGGTGGCGCATTGAATTTGATACGGAAGGGTTTGGTGAATTAAAAAGCAAGCTCTACAACATAAAAAAAGCCCCGATAGAATTGGGGCTTTTTTGTTTCAAAAAGATGTCCATAGACTATAGAACATTTTAGTGTCAATGAGGCACTAACGACCACAAACTTCCCATTGAAAATTCACCCTTATTTTTGCGCTATGATTCCCTCCAAACAACGCACCCTAAAAAATGCTGTCGGTCTGAGCGGTATTGGTCTCCACACAGGGGCTACCGTAAATGTTCATATTCTTCCGGCCCCTGAAAATCATGGCTATGTCTTTCAGCGCATGGACCTCGAAGGGCAACCCCTGATACCGGCCGATTGTGATTTGGTTGTGAGCACCCAACGCGGCACAACGCTCGAATACAAAGGCGCACGCGTGTACACCACAGAACATATACTTGCTGCCATCTACGGTTGCATGGTCGACAATGCTATCATTCAGCTTGATGGCCCTGAAGTGCCCATCATGGATGGAAGTGCCAAACCCTTTGTGGACGCTATTGAAAGTGTTGGCTATCAAGATCAGGATGCTGATCGAAAATACCTGGTGCTAACCGAAAACCTCACCTACGAAGACAAAGAGAAGAAAATAGAAATGCTTGCCGTGCCATCCAATGGTGGCGAATTCCGAGTTACTGTCATGGTCGATTACAACTCGCCTGTGCTCGGCACTCAACATGCTCACATGTACGAGCTTGATCACTTTGTGCAGGAGGTATCCAACTGCCGCACCTTCGTTTTTCTAGGAGAACTTGCTGTATTAGCTAAAAACGGTCTTATCAAAGGAGGTAGCCTCGACAATGCTATCGTACTTGTAGAACGTGCATACAGCGAAATGGAAATCAAAGAAATCCTTGCACAGCTAGGCAGAGAAAATCTTGATGTGCGCGTAGAAGGAATGGGTGTCTTGAATACTGTTAAACTCCAATTTGAAAACGAGCCTGCACGCCATAAACTCCTCGACATCGTTGGAGATCTTGCCTTAACAGGCCGGTTCATTCGCGGACACATATTGGCTGCAAGACCCGGACATTTCGGCAACGTAGAGTTTGCCAAAATTTTAAAGGGCATTGCCAAAAAGCAAAAAGACGCAGCTCCTGTGTTCGATATTTTCAAGAAGCCACTCTACGACATCAACGACATCACGAAGATGCTTCCGCATCGGTACCCGTTTCTGTTGGTCGATAAGATTCTGGAAATGGATGCCACAAGTATTATCGGCATGAAGAACGTAACGATGAATGAGCCATTCTTCCAGGGCCACTTTCCAGGCAACCCGGTAATGCCCGGTGTGCTGCAGGTTGAGGCAATGGCCCAAGTGGGCGGCATCTATGCGCTTTCACAGGTAGAAGACCCTGAAAATTACAGTACTTACTTCCTGAAAATAGATGGGGTTAAATTCAAAATGAAAGTACTTCCAGGCGACACTCTCATCTTCCGACTTACACTTGAAAGCCCCATACGCAGGGGGCTTGTGAACATGCGCGGAGTAGCGTATGTAAATGGAAAAGAGGCATGCGAAGCCACAATGCTTGCGCAAGTTGTGCGCGACAGAGTTGCCAAAGAAACCACACAAGAATCACACGTATGAGCAGCCTTCAACACATCCACCCCAATGCCCGTATCGGCAAAGACGTAGTCATTGGTGCGTTTACAAGCATCGACGGCGATGTGGAAATTGGCGAAGGCACATGGATAGGCCCCAACGTCACAATTATGGACGGTGCTCGAATTGGCAAGCATTGTAAAATATTTCCCGGCGCAGTCATATCAGCAATTCCACAAGACCTAAAGTTCGAAGGTGAGGAAACCACCGCAGAAATTGGAGACTACACCACCATTCGCGAATGTTGCACCATAAACCGCGGCACCAAAGACAGGTTCAAAACAAGTATTGGCAGCCACTGCTTACTCATGGCCTACGTGCATATCGCGCATGATGCTACTGTGGGTAATCATTGTGTTATTGCCAATAGCGCAAATATTGCCGGCCACGTAGACATTGAGGACTGGGTAATTATTGAGGGGGTTGTTGCTATTCAACAATTCGTTCGCATTGGCCAGCATGCTTTTATTGCAGGAGGTAGCTTGGTTCGCAAAAATGTGCCTCCCTTCGTGAAGGCCGCACGCGAACCCCTCAGCTTTGCAGGTGTAAATACCGTTGGGTTAAGACGAAGAGGATTCGATAATGAAGTTATCGCACACATCGAAGATGTGTATCGAATGATTTACGTGCACAATAGCAATATGAGCCGGGCCATGCATGCTGCCGAACTTGAACTGCCAAACACGGAACACAAGCAAATCATTTTGGATTTCATTCGGACTAGCGACAAGGGGATTATTCGCGGGCCACAAGGAGTCTAAAACATTGAAGGTTGAACTAGAAAATATCGGCAAGCGATTTCGCAAGGAATGGATTTTTCGAAACGTATCGAGAGGACTAACAACACAAGATTGCACAGCTATTTTAGGGAGTAATGGCTCCGGAAAATCAACGCTACTGCAAATCATCTCTGGATACCTCACACCCTCGGAAGGAGAAATTATTTGGCTACACGGCGACGAAAAAATTCTGCGTGAACATATATACCGTCACACTGCTCTTTGCTCGCCCATGATTCAATTGTGGGACGAACTCACATTGGAAGAAAACATCAACCTGTTCCTTCGGTTTAAAGCGCTACCAACCTGCAAAAATGCGGCGGAATTTATGGAGCGTATTCAACTCCAAAAACAGTACAACAAGCCACTAAAGTCGTTTTCCAGCGGCATGAAACAACGCGTCAAGTTGGGCCTTGCAATCCTAAGCGACGCTCAGTTGCTACTTCTCGACGAACCATGTTCACACCTCGATGCGGCAGGGGTTCTCTGGTATCAGTCACTACTGAGTGATAACCGACAAGAAAGAACAGTGATTATTGCTTCAAACAGCGATGAACGCGAAACCTTCCTATGCGAAAACCGCATTGAAGTGTGTGCGTAAAGTCTCACGACTGATGGCCTGGGCGCAACAAATCATTGACGGTCTTTACTGGATTAAAAGTTGAAATAGGCACCTCAACAAAAACAGTGTTCCATAACGCCATCGCCCCGTTCCACAAGCCGGGCCATTCGAGTGCCTTTATTACGGATCCCTGCTGAAACTTCTCGCTCACGAAACCAGAACTGTAGTCAATGAATTCATCTAGATTGTAATTCTTGCCTCTAGGATTCTTAATGGAACACACCAAATCGACAGGATTGAAATGAGTAGAGGTTGAAAACAAGCTGAGCTGTTGGGCATCATTACCATCCACTTGACTTCTTTCGACAATTTGTTTGCTCACATACCCTCCAGGCATCTTCACCCAAAAAGGTCCGCCACCCGGCTCTCCCTCATTTCGAACCATACCACACACCCTCAGTGGGCGGTCAAGCCTCAATCGGGCATACTGACGCATTTGATCGCGGTTCATATCCAATGGAACACCCGGCTGAAACCAATGCTGAATAAAATCCAATGCCTCATCCAACTCATCCTCGCTCGTATCGAGGCGATTCAATAGATCGAAAATTCGCTGGCGCAAATCGACCAACATTCCACCTAAAATTTGCTTGTAAAAAATCGTTTCAGATAAACGACTCCTTGTTGTTACGTTATCAATGTTTTTAATAAAAATGACATCCGCGTCCAATTCCTGGAGGTTCCGAATTAAGGCTCCGTGTCCACTCGGACGAAACACCAACCGACCCTCATTATCTCTGAAAGGCTCGTTGTCTTTGGTTAGAGCCAACGTGTCTGTCGAGATTGCCTGAGCACTATAGGTTAACTCGAAATGATCATACTCGAATTGCCTTAGACGCTCCTCAAAATACTGCATCACTTTTTCTGCATGCTGAGGGGCAAGCGTAAAGTGGACTCTACAGCGTCCATCTCCCTGCTTACCATATCCAATAGACTCGCTCAAATGCTCATCGAAGGCACTGCTCAACTCCTCACCGTAGCGATGAAATATCACTAGACCTTTCAACTGATCATCGTAGTGCAACCCATCCTCTCCGAGCAACAATTGGAAGATACGTTCCCATTGGTTCGTTGCGCGTAACTCATCTAAACTCTGTCCGAGAGTCCGCACACGAGCATCCAATAATGGATGAAATGGGAAACGATCAAAATTCAGAATAAACTCCTCGGTCAACTCCGATACATTTTCTGACTGGTAATTGTATAGGTGCTTGAACATTCGGCTCGCAGCGCCGGAAGATGGAACAAACTTTTGAATAGACAGCTTGGATCTTGACTGTTCAAAGATGCGCTGATACGAGTTGCACTCGGAAGCGCTCAAGGCCAAAACCCCGTCTCCAACAGTGCACGGTCGGTCTAAACGAGCAGGCTGTGTATCCTGAACAAATTGGTGAATTTGCTGCAATACGTCGCCGACAGTCATACCGCGCTGTAGCAACAATAATTCATCTTCAGCATTGAACGCCATCGAAAGTCAATTTTGTGCGAAGATAATCCCAGGAAAAAAAGTTTACCCCATAAGAAAACCGCCAGGCTCAAATCCGAAGATTCTCGCCATGGCGGCCCTCCACCCTATTTCGGTTGAATATCGTTTTGTCTATGCTGCCGGACGCTGTATTGCGTCTGTCAATTGAGCATAAACTATCTGACAATTTTGTTTTACCCGATTCACCAAGGATGGCAAGCCATCGAGGTTTCTCAAGTATTTTGAGTCTTGTTCAATCTGAACGATATCGGCCTCCATGTCCTTTATACCCAACATGGCTACCGAACTCTTGGCTTTGTGTGCCAATGGATGCAATGAAAGTGGTTCGTTCTTCCTCACGCACTCCTCCATTTCATGCACGTACTTGGGTACTTGTTGTAAGAAGAGCACAATGATATTATTGATCATCTCACGATTTCCCTGAAACACTTGGTTGAGGTAGGAGAGATCATAACGGGCGGTAGAATTTATTTCCATTTTCTTTTAGTTAGGTTAGGTGCTTGTACCAACGCAGTTCCGTTTAGGTTACAGTTTCAACCGAAAAAAAATTCACTTCTTGCAAAAGCCCTTGTTTTTGTTGGAGTGTGGCCACGTAGATTTATCTTGCGCTCCATGATTAAAGTGCTTGTAACAGGAGGTGGCGGCTACATAGGTTCGCACACCGTGATTGAATTACTCAACCATGGTTTCCTGCCCGTTATCGTCGACAATTTTTCGAATAGCGATGAGCGGGTGATTGGCGGGTTAGAGGAGATACTGGGATATACGCCTGCACTGTACCGATGCGATTGCACCGATAAAGAAGCTTTAAGGAGTGTGTTTCAGAACGAAATGCCCGATGCCGTGATACACTTCGCTGCTTTTAAAGCGGTGGGTGAATCGACCGAGCAACCCATACGCTACTACCGTAATAATGTATCGTCCTTACTCACTGTGCTTGAACTCATGCAGGAGTTTGGTACACGAGACCTGGTTTTCAGCAGCAGCTGCACCGTATATGGCCAGCCTGCAGTGCTCCCTGTGGATGAAGATTGCCCTCAAGCGAAAGCTACTTCGCCCTACGGATATAGCAAGCAAGTATGCGAACGCATTATAGAGGACGCGTGTAATTCAAATTCTCAACTCCGAGCGGTGTTGCTTCGTTACTTCAATCCGATTGGAGCACATCCGTCTGGATTGATCGGGGAACTCCCTTACGGAGTGCCCAATAACCTAGTGCCCTACATCGCACAAACCGCCGCCGGCATTCGTGAAAAGCTCACCATACACGGCAACGATTATTCAACGCCAGATGGCACCTGCATTCGAGATTAAATTCATGTATGCGATTTGGCAGTGGCTCACGTAAAGGCCCTTGAATGGCTCGACACTCAACAAAACATTTGCGAAGCCATCAACCTAGGACAAGGCAAAGGGAACAGTGTGAAAGAAGTGGTAGACACGTTTGTGCGCGTTTGTGAAACAGCAGTGCTCGTTGAAAATGGGCCCCGCAGGCCAGGTGATGTGGAGCAAGTTTGGGCAGATGCATCGAAGGCATTGAAAATTCTTAATTGGAAAACGGAAAAAACGTTGGCCGATGCTTTGAAAGATGCCTGGCGCTGGCAGCAGCGGCTCAATCAAACGTCTTGATTCATCACATCATAATCGTTTGTGAAATGACTATCCAATTCACGACCGCTCCTAAGCAAAACCCTGCATAGACCTGCCCGTGTGTGTGTGCATCGAGATACAAACGCGAATATCCCGTAACGCCCGCCATTAGTAAGGATAACGCCGGATACAAGGTGTCCAAATTCGGGTGAATCACATTCAGCGCCAGCAACGTGCCGAAGACTCCTCCTTGCGCGAGCATGTGCACCGATATTTTCCAAACACTATTAATGGAAAGACTGATAGCAAGCGAAACAATCACAGAAAGAAAAAAGCTGAAAACCGTATCGGGGAGATAAGGTCCCTTCCAACGCAGCATGATGTAGGATAAGATATAGTAAAAAATCACAAGCAAGTAGGGGCCAAATCGTTCTTTACGATTCCGCAACTCGATGCTAGTCAGCATGCCATACCGAATCATTATAAGCATGCTCACAGCCGGAGCAACAATATTTACCCCAAGAAGCAAAAAAACAAAGTAGTCGGCCTGCGAGGGAGCGATGTAATAAGGATCTATAGTGCGCACCGACATGTAAATGATAAGTGGCATCCACAGCGGGTGAAAAACCAAGGAGAGCACCTGCGCCATTCGATACACAAAAGGTTTCCTTGTTGGAATTGCTGCTATTTCGGTGGCCTTTTCTACCATTCTTTTCTGAGACGTGCTACAGGTATTCCCAACTGTTCTCTGTATTTCGCTACGGTTCGACGGGCTATGTTGTACCCTTTCTCATTGAGAATGGTCATTAGCTTTTCATCGGTAACAGGCTTACGCTTATTTTCTACCTCAAGAGCATCACGCAAAATCTGTTTCACTTCGCGTGAAGATACCTCCTCGCCATCATCGGTACTCAAGCTTTCACTAAAGAAGTACTTCAACAAATACGTTCCATACTGTGTCTGAATGTGCTTGCTATTCGCTACGCGGCTTATGGTCGAAATATCCATGCTTACCATATCGGCAATATCCTTCAAAATCATGGGCTTCAACTTAGTTTCATCGCCAGACAAGAAAAACTCCTTCTGATAATTTACGATAGCCTGCATGCAAAAGAGCAGCGTATCGTTGCGCTGTTTTATGGCGTCTATGAACCACTTGGCGCCATCGATTTTCTGTTTTACAAATAGCAAGGCTTCCTTCTCTTTTGCATCCTTTACTTTCGCCTTTGCGTAGTGTTGCATCATATCGCGATATTCACGACTGATGCGCAATTCAGGTGCATTTCTGCCATTCAGGGTCAGCTTCAATTCGTCATCCTCAGCAATCAATAAGAAATCAGGAACGATATGCTGTACCGTTCGAGCCGACTCCATCATGCTATTGCCTGGTTTCGGATTGAGATGAAGAATGAGGTCAATGGCTGGCTTTAGCTCTGCCTCTTCTATATCCAGGCGTTTTGCAATTTTCTCGTAATGCTTCTTGGTGAACTCTTCAAAATACTTCTGAATTACGCGTTCTGCCATCACAGTGACTGCATTGCGCGTCTCTGATCGCTTCACCTGTATGAGTAGGCACTCCCGTAAATCGCGCGCGCCAACACCCGGAGGGTCGAGCTCTTGAACCACCTTAAGAACTTCTTCAAGCTCAGCCACGGTTGTGCTTATGTTCATGGAGAATGCCAAGTCGTTTGCAACCGCGGCCAACTCTCGGCGCAAATACCCATTCTCATCAAGATTCCCAATGAGATATTCCGCCAACAACCGCTGCTCGTCGTCCAAGTCTGTCATTCCGAGTTGGGCAAACAAAAGATCCTGAAAAGTACGACCAGCCCCGAGCGGTGTATCGCGCTCATCGTCGTCGGCGCTGTGATTGTTTACTCGTAGCTTGTAATCAGGTACTTCGTCATCGTCGAAATACTCAGAGAGGTCAATCTCGTCCTCTTCCTTTGAATCTTCCTGCTGTTCATCCTGCTGATCTTCGGATTTCTCGTCCTCTGATCGCTCATCCTCATCGGCACCCTCTTCCAATGCAGGATTAATTTCCATCTCCTCTTTAATGCGCTGATCCAACTCCATGGTTGGTATTTGCAGCATCTTCATGAGCTGGATTTGCTGTGGCGATAATTTTACTTGTAATCGTTGCTGTAAGGTCTGCTTCAACATAACCCTTCAAACCTACACCAATTTTTGGTATCCTTCCACTTCTTATCGTTTCTTTGTCGCCAATTGCATGTGGGGTAAAATTGGAGCTTTCATATTACGTTATCGCGCCCCATTGGGGTTAACACTCCTGTTGCTTACGGCCTTCATGGGCTGGCAGACTCAATATGCGCGCATGAGCTACAAGTTCGGTGGAGTGCTTCCCGAAAACGACAGCACCTATATTGAATACAGAAGTTTTGTAGATCAATTCAACGAAGATGGCAATGTGCTAGCGATCGGATATCGGGATGAGCGAATTTGGGAATTACCTAACTTCTTGAAATGGCGCCAGCTCGTTCGCGACTTACAAGCTACCTCGGTTGAAGTAGACGGTCAATCCTACCCAATGGTAGATAGTGTTTTTTCCACCGGAAATTGCTATAACCTCGTCAAAGACACCCTTCTTCAGCGTTTCGATTTCCAGCAACTTGTCTCTAGCGAGCCCACCTCACAAACTGAGCTCGACTCAATTCGCAATCTCCTGTATCAAATCCCATTTTACCAAGGGCTTCTCTTCCAAAAAGACACTGATGCAGGATTGATGATGGTTTTTGTGAATGCAGACCTATTCAATTCTGAAAACAGAGGAAATGCTGTGGAACGCATGCTGCTCCTCTCCGATCGTTTTTCATCCGATACCGGTATTAAAACATACGTATCCGGCATGCCCTATATCCGTTCAGTGATGACGGTTAAGGTCAAAGCAGAGCTTAAATTCTTTACCATCCTTTCCGCTGTCATTTGCATGGCACTGCTGCTCGTGTTTTTCAGAAGCATGAAAGTGACGCTCGTGGTCATGAGCGTGGTAGTTGTTTCTGTAGTAATTGCCATGGGAAGCATTGCGCTTTTTGATTATCCCATAACGATCCTTATGGGATTGATACCGCCGCTCATGATTGTAACGACGGTTCCAAACTGCATTTACCTTGTTACAAAATACCACCAAGAGTATCAGCGCTACGGCAACAAGACGCGCGCATTGGCCCGGGTAGTGCAGAAAGCAGGTGCCGCGGCATTCATGATCAACGCCACCACCGCTGTTGGTTTTGCTACGTTCATCTTCACCTCAAGTGACCTTCTGAAGCATTTTGGTGTTATAGCCAGCCTGAACTGCCTCTTGGCATTTTTTCTTTCGCTGCTCATCTTCCCGATCGTTTATAGTTTTCTACCTCCACCAAACGAAAGACATCTAGGGCACCTCAACTCGCCATGGCTCGAGAAAATTCTTGATGTGCTCGTGCGCAGTGTGATCTTTCATCGCAAATGGATCTACTCCATAACCATAGTGCTCAGCATTGTTAGCGTTTATGGAATCAGCCGCATACACACTACGGGTAATATCGTTGATGACATTCCTGATAGCGATCGAGTGATAACCGATTTGAAATGGTTTGAAACGAACTTCAATGGCGTTATGCCGTTCGAAATCTTGGTTGACTGCCAAAAGAAAGGACAGATCACTAAAGAAAAAAACCTTCTGAAAATTGAAGAATTGCAATCTCTGCTGGCGAATTATGAACTAGCGACAAAAGACACGGTCATTCATCCTTTTTCTCGCTCCCTCTCCATTGTCGACGCTAGCAAATACTTGCGCCAAGCATTCTATATGGGTGATTCAGCCTATTACACGCTCATTCCGCGCGAAGAACAAGCCTTTATTGCTGAATACATTGGCAATGATGACCGCGCGGACAAAGGAGTTCAGCGCACATTTTTGGACAGCACAAAACGTCTTGCGCGAATCACCACTCAAGTCGCCGACATTGGAACCAAGGAAATGGATCGTCTGATGGCCGACATCAAACCCAAAATCGATAGCATTTTCGACCCTCAGAAATACAAAGTGACACTTACCGGAACCTCCGTAGTGTTTTTGGAAGGAACCAACTATCTCGTGGGCGACTTATTCAGTTCTCTCTTATTTGGGGTTGTCATCATTTCAATTATGATGGCTTTTATGTTCTGGAGCGCGCGCATGGTGTTCATCTCCTTTATACCCAATATTATCCCTCAAATTATGACGGCAGGCATTATGGGTTTTGTAGGAATACCACTCAAACCATCCACCATTCTCGTCTTTTCCATAGCGCTCGGAATCACAGTAGACAATACCATTCACTACCTCGCAAAGTATCGTCAAGAATTGAAGTTTCACGACTGGAAAATCAAGGAGTCTGCATTGTTGGCTATTCGCGAAACCGGAGCAAGTATGGTCTATACCTCGTTGGTATTGTTGTTCGGTTTTGGTTGCTTTGCTGCGAGTGAGTTTGAGGGCACGAGAGCCTTGGGTGTATTAACTGCGGTAACTCTGTTGGTGGCCATGATTACCAACCTGATGATTCTGCCCGCTCTGTTGCTTTCATTCCAAAAACGCATTACCACCAAATCGTTCAAAGAGCCGTTTTTCCAAACACTCGATGAGGAAGACGACCTCTACTATGACGATTGGAGCGTTCGCAAAATTGAACTCGAAAAAGATTAAATTCGCCCTACCATGAAAGGTATAATTCTCGCCGGAGGAAGTGGTACACGATTGTACCCCCTCACACTTGCTGTAAGCAAACAGCTCATGCCTGTATTCGATAAGCCGATGATCTACTATCCGCTTTCGACGCTCATGTTGGCTAACATTCGTGACATCCTTATCATATCTACCCCACACGACCTGCCCGGGTTCCAAAAATTGCTTGGCGACGGGGCGCGATTGGGATGCAACTTCAGCTATCAAGTGCAAGAGGTCCCCAACGGTTTGGCCCAAGCCTTTGTGCTGGGGGCCGACTTCATTGCCAACGAAAAGGCGGCACTCATTCTTGGCGATAATATTTTCTACGGAAGAGGCCTTGGCGCAATGCTCAGAGAGAACACCTCTATGGAAGGCGGCCTTGTATATGCCTACCACGTTAGCGACCCAGAGCGCTATGGTGTAGTAGAGTTCGACGCAAACGGCAAAGCCATAAGTATAGAAGAAAAACCCAAACAACCGAAAAGCAGTTACGCGGTTCCTGGTCTCTATTTCTACGACAACGACGTTGTAGATATTGCAAAAAACCTCAAACCCAGCCCTCGCGGTGAATACGAAATTACTGATGTAAATAGAGAGTACTTGAATAGAGGTAAACTGAAGGTTCAACGCATGGATAGAGGAACAGCCTGGCTCGACACCGGAACATTTGCTTCACTCATGCAAGCTGGCCAATATGTTCAGGTAATAGAAGAACGACAAGGTTTGAAAATTGGCTGCATTGAGGAAATTGCCTGGCGCATGGGCTTCATAGACGATGCGCAGGCCGAACAAATAGCACAACCACTTGTTAATAGTGGTTATGGAAGATACATCCTCGATCAACTCAAAGTCGGTAAGTAGAGAAATGACTTCATTGCAACATTTCCAGGACGTCATTCAAAAAAAAATAGACCAATTTTGTTCGGACAATGGCCAAGAGAATATTCTCCAGCCTGTAAACTACATTCTTGGTTTGGGGGGAAAACGCGTGAGACCTCTTCTCACATTACTCGCTGCCGATTTATTCACTGATGATATCGAGGATGCTATATACCCTGCTCTTGCCATTGAGGTGTTTCACAATTTTACTCTCATGCACGACGACATTATGGATAATGCGCCACTGCGCAGGGGCAATGCAACAGTTCATGAAAAATGGAATCGCGATGTAGCTATACTCAGCGGTGACGCGATGCTCATTCAAGCCTATCAGCTCATGATTCGGACTCGACCTGACTGTATTGAGCAAGTGATGCAAACGTTCAACACAACCGCGTTGGAGGTCTGTCAGGGCCAACAACTAGACATGGATTTTCAGGAACGAAACAATGTAACCATTGAGGAATACATCGCAATGATTCGTCTGAAAACATCGGTTTTACTGGGAGGCGCAATGAAAATCGGGGCAATTGTGGCTGGTGCGTCCAAAGAAGATCAACAATGCCTTTATGACTTTGCCATTTCTCTCGGCTTGTCGTTTCAACTTTGGGATGATTACTTGGACACTTTTGGTGACGGAAACAAAACAGGTAAGCAAGTCGGAGGCGATATACTCGCCAACAAGAAAACTTTTCTCATGATTCGTGCAATGGAACTTGCCAATGAGGAACAACAGGAGCTGCTCAAAAAAGATTTTACCACGACCAAGAAGGTGGAACTAGTCACTCAACTCTTCAAAGACCTTCAACTCGAAGAGGCATTGAAAACCGTAGTAGACGATTATTACACCAAGGCGCTTCAGAGTTTGCAAAACATTCGCATAGCCCCTCTAAGAAAAGAGAAGATTGTGATGCTTGCAGAGTCTCTTCACCGACGCGAATTCTGAGAATTATTTACCGCCCAATCTTTCAAAATGACCGGTTGTAACTTCTCCATCTGAACGAGTGAAGATGTAGAAATAAACTCCATCTGCATTGTCCTTTGCCCCCCAATTATTCTTGTAGTCTTCGTCTTCGAACACTACAGTGCCCCAACGGTCAAATACTTGCAGACGACTACCGCGAAATCCCTCAACACCAAAAATTTCGAAGGTATCATTTATTCCATCTCCATTCGGAGTGAATATGTTTGGAACCTTGGTATCGCAGCGCTGTGTAATGATTGTAGTGACGCCTGATGAAGCACATTGATCTGTGAAAGTCACAGTGTACGTTCCGTAATATTCAGCTAGGAAAGAATAACTCGAGAGTGAAAGAGAATCCACTGCAAATTCAACACTGTATGGAGGAGCACCAGCACGAGCGAGGTCCTCAGTGCGTTGCCCAAAGCAATTATAAACAAGAGGCGCTACTACAATTGGTCCGGGTTCAACTACATCAAAATCCGTACTGAACACACTACCACACCAATCACTCATGGCAATAGAATAACTTCCCGCATCGCCGCTTTCAAAGGCATGTGTGGTGGTTTGGGTACCATCCCACCACGTGTACCCAAATGGTGGAAAGCCTCCGGAAATTACTGGTGCCACAACCGTGTCGTTGTTACAGATATAAACTGTTCTCATATCGACCTGCGGTTGCGTATAATCACGTATTACGATGTTTGTGGTGTCTGAATCTGGCAACCCCTCAAGGTTTATGAAGTTCATCACGATCTGAACAGTTTCATCTCCCTCGGTAATTCCATCAGCAACTGCAATAATTGGCAAAATCACAGGCTCTCCTTGCAAGCTCAGGGTTGTGGGTAACAACTCATAATCAAGCCCATTGATAGCTATGCCTGAATACACAAAGTCAACATCCAAAATTTCCGCTGCACACGCAGGGGGCTGCACGCGCAGTTCTCCATTGAGACAACCCTCGATGAGCACAAAGTCATCTTCAAACGTGCTTGGCGCACCCACCGAGTAGGCCTCTATTCCAGCACCAGAAACTTGAAAACTTCCTTCTTCGAAAAGCACAATAGATTTCAATGCATTGTCTGAACCATCCGCAATGGCTAATTTCATATGGTAGGTTTGACCACACTGAAGGTCAGAATAAACCCGCAATGAATCGGTATATCCTGTGCACGATACGGTGTTGTTTATAACGTTACCCGGATTATCGATATAGAACTGATTATTCAACACATTGTTTACGGAAGAAATCGTAATGGGCAAGAAGGGATCACTATTTGGAACCCCCGCAATGTTCTGGGCTCCATCGGGAAAGGCTGCGGGCGATGCATAGGGTCCTGCGAGACCCGGACCCGAGATTAAAAATGCAAATACGTCGTTGTACTGTGAGTTCACGAAAGTGAGATACTCATCAGAACCAAAAACATATTTGAAGGTGAGTATTGGGCCTGAGGCAACGAAATCAAATTCCAGAATCGCCACATCATTTACGTCGCCTACCACGAATGTTTGACCAATCAAGGGGGGGACTGAATTGGCAATATCAAGAAGATCCTGCTCTACGTTCACTGGTGCTGTCGGCTCCCCATTAAACGCGCCAGGCATAAAATCTCCAGCATGGCTTGTACTCAGGATAATTCCGTTAGCTATTGGGAAATTCCCCGCTGCATTTTGAAAAACACCCAACTGTATGGCGTCACCGGTAAAGGTAATATTGGTTACTTCCAAATCGGGGCCTACCAAGGCAGCAACCGCCTCAGCAGGTGTTACCGTTGTAACTGTGACTTGGGCATGAATGGCCGAAAAGGAGAAAACAACTAAAGCAATTAGTGTATAGATTTTCATAGAACTGGGTTTCATAGTGCTTGACAGCAGGTTTTGATGTTAAGTTGCTTGGCTACCTCAATAGTTGCACGTGGCCAGAGCGTTCGAATGAATTATATCTTTTATCCGTAGCGAGCAAAATAAAGCCATAGATGCCGTCGGGAGCAAAATAATCTCCCCCACGAACCTCGCCGCTCCAAAAAGTTTCCATATCGCGCGATTCAAAGATCACCTCACCTGCACGATTGAACACCCGGATGTAATAACTCATCAATTCCCTTCCAACAGGCTTCCAAAAATCATTCACCCCATCAGCATTCGGTGAAAATCCGGAGGGCACAAAAACATCACCTGTAGGCTGGTAGGTCTGTGAAACTTCGCTGTGACATCCGCTAGGCGTATAGGCATGAAGCGTTGCCTCCCACAGGCCGAGTGTATTAAAACGATGCGAAGGACTTCGTTCATTCGAAATCGATCCATCCGAAAACTCCCAAAAAGAAACCGCACTGTCGGGCAGTAGGTTTGTGAAGCCCACACTCTCGTCGTCCAAATATGCTGAGGTAAAATTGGGCTCGATATAATCGATAGTTACCGTAACTGTGGCAACCGCACTATTCCCGCACTCGTCCTCAACATACAGCCTGTAGTTGGTTGGCTGCACTGCATTAATAAATAGTTCAGACTGGTTAGAACCTCCCTCCCATGAGAATATGAGCTCACCTACTCCGCCCTGGGCCGTGCCGCTTAGCAGCACTCCATCGAACAGGCATACAAGCGTGTCAGGCGAGGTCAATACTTCAATCGGAGCCTGGGGTATAACGACCACCATATTGTCTGAACCAATGTTTCCGCATTCATCCTCGACCACAAGGGTTATGGGTGAATCTGCGCCAGTGGTGTAGTTGATGGTGGTTGCCGTTGAAAAAACGGAGCCATTGATCGTCCATGTATAGTCCAGATTACCTGTACCTCCTGAAACCACAGGCAGTATCGTATTCGTCTCCAAACAGGTTGAATATAGATCATCAGGCAGAAGTGCTTGAACCGGTGTAGGTGGCACAAGCACCTCAACTTCATCGCTTATAAAATTCCCGCATTCATCAACAATCTCAACACGAACAACCGCATCGCTGAAGAAAAAATGATCAAACACCGGAGTATTATTCTGTGAAGCGCCATCTATATACCACTCGTACTGGTATGCACCTACTCCACCCGATGGCATTGGAGTATAGACAACTTCCTCGACACAAGTTACAGTTAGATTATCCCCTAAATCAACCACTATGGGCACAGGTGGGACCTCATAATTAAAGACATCAGACACCGCTATCCCGCAAAGATCCACCACTGTGAAGACCATCTGAACGCTCTCCTCCGAAGAGTAGAACAAATCCGTATTCAACGATTCTACAATGCCGTCAACATACCACGCCACCTCATAAGGTGGAAGGCCTCCCGATACCTGAGGTTGAAAGCTCTGAACGTCCAGACAAGTTGCAGTTAAGTCATCAGAAACATCCACCACCATCGGCGGATTCACAACAAACTCTACCGCAACATTGCCATTGAATGGCAATACGCCACAGGTGTCACTCACCGTGAATGAATAGGTTGTGGCTTGGGTAGGAAAAACTGTGAAACTTGGGCCTTCGAAACCGCCAGGCCAAACGACTGTGTAATCTCCCAAACCGCCTGCAATAACAGGTGTGAATGTTGCTGATTCACCACAATTGATTAGGGCATCTTCCACGCCCACCTCCAAAGCCGGAAGATCATAAACATTGATGATCAAATTGGCGCTACTTGCGCCGCATCCCGCATTCTCCATGGTAATTTCGAGCGATTCCACTCCTTCCAATACAAAATCTTGTATGGCTTGAAAAGTAATAACCACTTCGTCCTCCCCTGCCGGAAAAACAATTTCGTTGTAGGGGAAATTAATATCGCTTCCTATGATTGCATCGCCGCCAAAAGTCAAGCTGTAACTCACCTCAGCATCCAATTGCCCAGCCCGTGTAAAAACCAAATCACCGGCTTGACAACCCTCATATACGCCACCATCAATTGG
>CAMBPD010000002.1 GCA_945869405.1 Chryseobacterium gleum
AGCTATTAATGGAGACAAGGCATCCACCGTGCCTCTCAGCCCAGCACCAATTGAAGAAACGCAATCTCTCGCATCAAAAATTATCGACGATGAATCGCCAAGTGAAACTGTAGATATCGAATCTTCAGTGGCGGCAGCAATCCTTGAACCTATCGTTGAGGCCAAGGTTCAAGAGATTGAACAAGAGAAAATAGAGACCGAGATTAATGAGGAAAACTCCTCAATGAAGTTCAGCGAACTGGACCCATTACAAGCCCAGATTTTGGTGAATGCAGTAAATACTTCAATTGAGCTTGAAGTTCAGCCTCTTCACGATGCAGAGCAACAAAAAGAATCTGCCAATTCCTCCCTTGAACCGGATGACGAGCAATCGTACGCGGCAATTATTTATCGTCGCGCGCAGCTCAAGCATCAGCTCCCCCCAGAACAATCCAGCCTAAGGGCGGATGCAGGAGCGGAAACAGAGAGCCCTGAACGACAGCTAACTCCGCATTCTTCGGCCATTTCTCTCGGCATACAACGCATTACAGTACCCGACAGCAAGCATCAACAACGCCAATTAGTCGACCGATTCATTCATCATGAACCTCAGATTGCGCGCGGTAAAGTGGGCGATTATACCACTGGCAATATTGCCAAGGACAGTCTAGAGGAAGACTTCAGCATGGTGACGGAAACCATGGCGATTTTGTTTGCCAAACAAGGTAAGTTGGACAAAGCCCGCAAGGCTTTCCGTAAATTGATGGAACAACATCCGGAAAAAAGTGTTTACTTTGCAACCCAATTAAAAAATTTAGAACACTTTAAAAAGTAATATCATGGCATCCTTCATTGTCCTCCTTATCGTAATTATAGCATTGTTGCTAGCCCTCGTTGTTCTAGTTCAAAACCCAAAGGGCGGTGGACTTGCGGTGGGCTTCCAAGGAACTACACAAGTTGGTGGAGTGCAGCGCACAGCGGATTTTTTGGAAAAAGCAACTTGGTACTTAGGCATAGCTATGTTTGTTCTTTGCCTAATCTCTGCACGTTGGTTCACCAGTTCAACGATAAGCGAAGGGGATTCAGAACCCGCTGGTACGGAACAAACCTCTGAGCAACCTATTGAGCAAGCGCCTGCAGAGGGCCAATAAAAATAAAGGTCTTTTCCTTGGAGTGTCAGTGTGTCGCCTACACTGACATTTTTTTTGCTTATTACTGACAAAATTCTCACTTCACCCCCTTGGCACAATAGGTGAAAGCGGGAGTTCGCAATTCAAAAAATCAATTAACCGAATAATAAATTCATTATGTCAGTCAACGTTAAACCCCTTGCAGACCGCGTGCTTGTAGAGCCTAGTGCTGCAGAAACCACCACCGCCAGCGGCATCATCATACCCGATACAGCAAAAGAAAAACCACAGCGAGGAACAGTCATTGCTGTCGGTGAAGGCAAAAAAGATGAGCCTATGACCGTTAAAGCCGGCGACACTGTGTTGTATGGCAAGTACTCTGGAACAGAGCTTACCGTAGACGGAAAGGAATACCTAATCATGCGTGAATCCGACATCTACGCAATCGTCTAACATTCATTTAGAATCAACCAAACAATCTCGAATAAAAAGATAAATCATGGCAAAAGAAATAACCTTTAACACGCAGGCTCGCGAAAAGTTAAAAGCTGGAGTAGATGCATTGGCCAATGCAGTGAAAGTTACCTTGGGTCCTAAGGGCCGCAATGTGGTAATCGACAAGAAATTTGGCGCACCTCAAATTACAAAAGACGGCGTAACAGTAGCCAAAGAAATTGAGTTGAAAGACCCCATCGAAAACATGGGTGCCCAAATGCTCAAGGAAGTGGCTAGCAAAACAGCCGACATCGCCGGTGACGGCACAACAACCGCAACCGTTTTGGCTCAAGCCATTGTTACTGCAGGGTTGAAAAACGTAGCTAGCGGAGCAAATCCAATGGATTTGAAGCGCGGAATTGATAAGGCCGTTGAAGCGGTTGTTGCTGATCTCAAAAGGATTTCTCAAACCGTCGGAAACGACAATGCGAAAATCAAGCAAGTAGGCTCTATTTCAGCTAATAACGACGAGGCTATTGGCGCACTCATCGCTGATGCGATGACCAAGGTGGGCATTGAAGGCGTCATCACCGTGGAAGAGGCTAAGGGCACAGAAACCGAAGTGAAGACTGTAGAAGGCATGCAGTTCGACCGTGGTTATCTTTCACCTTACTTCGTGACGAATGCAGAAAATATGGAGGCCGATTTAGAGAATGCCTTCATTTTAATTTACGACAAAAAAGTGAGTACCATGAAGGAGCTTCTCCCAGTGTTGGAGAAGACTGCTCAAACAGGTCGTCCACTCCTCATCATAGCTGAAGATGTAGATGGTGAAGCTTTGGCCACATTGGTCGTCAACAAAATACGTGGCGCTCTGAAAGTAGCTGCAGTAAAAGCCCCAGGGTTTGGAGATCGTCGCAAAGCGATGCTGCAAGACATCGCTATCCTCACGGGTGGCCAAGTCATCAGCGAAGAAACAGGCTTGAAGCTCGAGAATGCTACATTGGAAGACTTAGGCCGTGCGGAAAAAATCACCATCGACAAAGACAATACAACGATTGTAAACGGCTCAGGAAGTAAGGAAGGCATTCAGTCTCGCATTGGTGAAATCAAGGCGCAAATCGACAAGACAACTTCTGATTACGACCGCGAAAAACTACAAGAGCGCCTAGCCAAATTGGCTGGTGGTGTTGCTGTTCTTTACATCGGTGCTGCTACAGAAGTGGAGATGAAAGAAAAGAAAGATCGCGTAGATGATGCGTTGCATGCAACACGCGCAGCTGTGGAAGAAGGCATTGTACCTGGTGGAGGCGTGGCCCTTATTCGCGCTTCAAAAGCACTCGATAAATTGAAAGGTGCCAACGAGGACGAGCAAACTGGAATTTCCATCATTGTGCGGGCTATCGAAGAACCACTTCGTCAGATCGTTGCCAATGCAGGCGGAGAAGGTGCCGTAGTTGTAAATAAAGTACGTGGTGGGAAAGATGACTACGGTTACAATGCTCGCAAAGATGTATATGAAAACCTCATTGAAGCAGGTGTAATTGACCCAACCAAGGTTGTTCGTGTGGCACTTGAAAATGCCGCGTCGATTGCCGGAATGTTGCTCACCACCGAGTGCGTAATTAGCGATATCAAAGAGGAAGGCCCAGCCATGCAAGGCATGCCAGGCGGCGGAATGGGTGGTATGATGTAATCCAATTCCCCTTGAAAAATAGAAAAAGGCCATGCAGAAGCATGGCCTTTTTTTTGGAACTGACATTCATCGCGACTTATGCTGAGTGCTATCTTACCTTTCACTTCTCGAATGCAATCGAGCCAATTATCACGACCCGTTCTGTTCAAATTCTGATCACTTGCACCATTTGGCTCTTACTCCTTTCTTAGGGCAAAAGCTTCTTTATACCGCTGAGTTTTTTACTCCTCAACGCCTGCATACTCTACCCTTTTCGTAATTGGCTTGAACATGGTGGGCTTCCCGCAATAGCGGCTCGTTTTTATTGGGCTAGGAGTGTTGGCCGCTGGAGCAAGTGCTCTTGTTGTATGCGCTGTTGTGAGGTCTGGTTTACCAAGGTGAGGCTTGAAACTAAAAATGACAATTGACAATTCTCAGATTCGTCGCAAAAATCTGATTCACTATGTTGATGCACCTTTCAAAAGAGGCTTATTTTCGTTTCCAAAAACGATTACACATGAACCTCACAGAACGCATAAACAACGATATTAAAGACGCGATGAAAGCCGGCGAAAAGGACAAGCTAATGGCCCTTCGCGACATCAAAAGCAAACTCTTGCTGGAGATGACAAAAGACGGAAGCGGTGAGGTGGATGACAATCGCGGAATTGCCATTCTCAACAAGTTGTATAAGCAGCGCATGGAGTCTATTGACATCTACAAAACGCAAGGTCGCGAAGATTTGATTGAAGAAGAAACGAAACAAGCTCATGTCATTGCAGCCTATTTGCCCGAGCAGTTATCTAACGAAAAACTAGAGGCTGAAATCAAGCTTATCATTGCCTCTTCGGGGGCAAGCGGCGCAGGCGATTTGGGCAAGGTAATGGGCGTTGCGTCGAAAGCGTTGGCCGGAAAGGCAGACGGAAAGGCGATTTCCGAGATGGTAAAAAAACTACTAACACAAGCGTAAAAAAACCGTGGAATCGAAACCACAAAAGATGATTACCATCGGCAGGCATGTTCGCGTCGACTTTCCTGGATTGGGCTTCCGAAATGTGGATGCTAAAGTTGACACCGGAGCATTTCGCACCGTGCTTCACTGCGAACGTTGTGAGGAGGTTGATACCGCGAATGGAAAAGTGCTAGAAGCCGACTTCAAGCTGGAGGGCAACGAGATAAAGCGAATGTATTTCTCGGAGTATTTCTCGAAAGAATTTAAAAGCTCGTTTGGGGAAAAAGAAAAACGTTTTTGCGTGAAGACTTCGATTCAAATTGGCAGGAAAAAAATAAAAAGTAGTGTTTCACTAACGGATCGGAGTGATATGAAGTTTCAAGTTTTGATTGGACGCAAAACGTTACTTCGAAGATTTTTAGTAGATGTAAGTCGGAAATTTGCCTAGTTAGATACGCACTCCAATTACCAACACATCATCGACCTGCTCGTTGCTTCCGCGCCAATCGTCGAAACGTTTCTCTAAGGCTGCCAACTGCTCCTCCATTGAAAGATGCTGCACATCGATGAGCATTTGTCTGAATTGCTTTCGCATAAACTTCTTTCCCGCGGGTCCGCCAAATTGGTCGGCATACCCATCACTGAATGTGTACACACAATCGCCGCTCTGAATACTACAATTCTTCGCTGTGAATTCTCGCTCACCGTTCACATAGGAACCAATGCTAAATCCATCGCCACTCAATTCAATCAATTCGTTTGCCCTTACCAAATAAACAGGGTTTTGCGCTCCGCTAAACTCAAGTTCCATAGCGTCTAAATCAATTGTGCAAAGAGCAATATCCATCCCATCTTTCACCAAATGATTCTCGCTAGCGCGCAGGGCCAAAGCAGACAGGCGGTTCACTGTATTTAACACCTGCGAGGGCTTGTAGTAGACTTTGGTTGCTTGGTTTAGCGCATTGTGACCAACCAAACTCATGAACGCTCCCGGAACACCGTGGCCTGTGCAATCGGCGGCGGCAAACATTCTCTTTTTCCCTTTGTTGGCAAACCAATAGAAATCGCCGCTTACAGTTGCTTTCGGACGATAAAGCACGAAATGCTGTGGGAATATTTCGCGGATTGCATCGGCACTTGGAAGGATTGTGCTTTGTAGTCGTTGCGCATAATCGATGCTTGCCTGCAAATCGACGTATAGCTCCGTCACTCGTTCGTTTTGTAGTTCAACCACCTCCTTTTGATTTCGTATCTCTTGGGTTTGCACTGCTACTTTCTGCTCCATTTCATGGCGGTATGAAGCCAAGTCGTCGCGCATTTGAAGCAAAGCCACACCAAGTTCGTCGTGTTGGGAAAGTGGCTCAAACTGCATGTCAAATTTTCCTGCACCAATGCTCAAGGAAAACTCCTTGGCGCGCTCAAAATTTGTAATTAGCCTATCTACTGCCTTGGCCATATCACCTATCTCATCGTCGTTGGCTTTGGTGGCGTGAAGCGAATAGATTCCT
Organism: Chryseobacterium gleum; assembly: GCA_945869405.1. Classification (GTDB taxonomy): domain Bacteria; phylum Bacteroidota; class Bacteroidia; order Flavobacteriales_D; family Sanyastnellaceae; genus JAIBBG01. The sequence continues at coordinate 5,680 of CAMBPD010000002.1, forward strand.
TGAGAGAGATTATTGAGCTTCAATCGTAAGGAATTGACCGGACGCACAATGGCGCGAATAGTAAGCAAAGCCAAGAAAATGCCAATGACAACAACCGCTGTGGCCACCCATATGAATAGTTGCGTCAAATCTGCAAATGAGGAATTCATTTTACCAATTTCTGAAGCCATCGAAACCCTGTGCGACTCAATCAATTGGCGAAGATTTACCTGTGTCTTTTGTATGGCCAGTGAAACAACTGCGCCGTCGATGAAGTAAGACTCAGCGCTCATCTGTCCGATAGGATCTGTATAGCTGGAAAAAGACGGCAATAGATTTCGCACGTCGCTGTAGGCTAAAAGCAACGATCGCACATCGGCTTGGAGTACATTTTTCTCTACTCGTTGTTGTTCATTCCATTGAACAGATACGGAATCAATCTTAGCCAATTGAAGAGGTATGCGTTGTGTGCAAAGTGTGAGTGCTTCGATGCGCTCCAAATCATCATCTCGGCGCTGAACGAAGGCCCATTGCTTCATTAGCTGCTGTGCTTTGATGAGCTGATTATCGAGCTCTTCCAGTACCTTAATCGATGGCGCATAGATAGAATTGATACGCTCATTTATGGCTCGACTTCGCTTCAGAGTAGAGTCCGTATATAGAAAGAGAAGTACAACGCAAACACTATACAGACCGAAGCCTAAGGCGAGTTTGCGCGATATGGAAAATCTGAATCTCAAAACCGTCAATTGGTTGGGTCACTCTTTATTTTTCCTTCGCGGATGAGGCGACTTATTTCCTGCTTGAAATACTCCACATCCTTTTCATGATCTAGCGCTCGATGAAGTATAATTTTACCGTGAACGATCTCTCCCTTTTCTGGCGCCAAAGCGTAGGCCCTATCCATCAGTGGCATTGCCTTCAAACGGATTAGTGAGGCCGCAGACTCTTGAATGGTCATCATGTCGAATAAATCCGTTTCGTAATTTATTTTACGGTACATGAACACAGCTTGGTTGTAATGAATGACAGACAAGTTGTAGTACGCATCCACATCTGTCGAATCGATACTCAAAATAGTTTCATACTGTGCGGCAGCTTTTTTTCGGTTTGTGTCGTTGTCTGTGTCGCGCTGCCAAAGAGCAAAGTAGCGCTGACCAAGCGATTTTATGAACTCCTTTCGATAACCGTTGATCGATACTCCGGGCTCAGCCAACATAAACCACTTCTCAAACTTTGCAAACAATGCATTCGCCTCTGTCTCTGCGAGCTCTGTTGTAGACTGCCCAGCTTGCAGAGCATCGTTGTAATAGGTAGATGCAAGGTATTTTAGTGCGAGCTGTGTCATAGCCAAATGCTGCTGGGCATTCTTCATTTCCAGCGAGCGATTGAATGCTTTTACAGCGTCTTCTCGAATGGGGCTGCTGCGCAATCCATATTCACGTTCCTTGTAAATTTCTTTCAGAACAAACCCGTGCACATACCATGCATATGCGTCGGCAACCTCGCTTGCATCAGCCAATGCCAGTCTGCTCTTTACCAAGGCACTATCGAGTTGCTTTTGCTGACATAATCGTGCCGCCTCATTGGTAAGGGGAAGCTGTTGTGCATGGATCATCGCGCCAAACAACAGTGTGATCAGCGTGAGGGCATACTTGCGGATGTTTATTGGATGGCCCATTGTAAAATCTTTACTCCTGGTGTGATGTAGGCTTCTTGCATAGCATTTCTATTCAACTCAAAGCGTATTGATCCGTCGATAGAGAGAAAGTTCACGTGAGCCCCCTGTGCAAGCGCCCCTTCCCAATTCGTTACAATGAGCGTGCTTTTCCCCTTAAAGTCTTTGATATACTTGGCGATATCGGCCTTCCTTGATCGATCAACAAACAACACATGCACCTGCGGTGCAGTTTGCACCTCTGTTGACCCCAACACTGAAAGCAATTGGCTACCGATGGGTTTAGAGGCGTATTTGGAAGCCATAATCTCAAAAACATCGCTATTACCCACAACACCTACTACAAAAGGCCCCTTTTTTCTCTCTGTTGGCCAATCGCTGTTGTTGGCAAACTGATAGAGATAATTGGCTCGGATAATTGCCACTGTGTTATCTGTAGGAATTGTCTGCGAAAACATGCCAAACGGCATGCATGCTAGTGCTAGAAGCCAACTTAGATTAAGTTTGTATTTCCTGGATAAGAAAACCATCAACCGCCAAAGCTACCCATGCGCAAAGCTCAAGAAGGTGAAGGCACTTGCCGATAATGAACTTAGCAATGTTAATGGCTTCAACATGGAAAATCATCCACTAGTTCAACTCAAAACGGGTCTACATTCGTAATAATCAAAAAACACGTTATGCTCAATAAGAAAGTAGAAAAAGCACTCAACGACCAAATCAAAGTTGAAGCAGATAGTTCACACGCCTACTTAGCCATGGCTTCTTGGGCCGAGATTAACGGATATCCGGGATCCAGCACGTTTCTGTATTCGCACAGCGACGAAGAGCGCGCCCATATGCTCAAGCTCATCAAATTTGTAAATGACCGCGGAGGTAAAGCTGTCATTCCAAGCATCAACCAACCCGAAAAGGACTTCAAGAATCTTCAGAATATTTTCAATCTGCTGTTGGCTCATGAGCACAACGTATCTGCAGCAATCAATAATGTAGTAGACGTTTGCTTGAAGGAGAAAGACTATACCACGCACAATTTTATGCAGTGGTATGTGAGCGAGCAAATAGAAGAGGAAACGCTTTCGCATCATATCATAGATCAACTCAATTTAATTGGCAATGACAAGGGCGCACTCTACTTTTTTGACCGTGACGTCGCAACTTTGAAGGGCGCACCATCAGAGGTTAAAACATCAAAGAACTAAAAAAGACCTCGCTCATTGTGATCTCTGGCGGCGTTCTTCAAATCGACGCCAATCGACTTCCTTCATTATTGGCGCACCTTCTGTGAGATGTTGCATTAGGTGCCTTGCAAAAAAAGGCACCATCATCACCCCGCGTGATCCAAACCCATTGAAAATCCCCAATCGGGAATGGTGATTGTGCATCCCCACGACCGGCTGACGATCGATGGTTGTAGGACGAAACCCCGACTTCAAGTCTATTATTTCAAATGACTTCCTGACGCTTTTACGCACATCATCCAATACTTCATTGGCAACCTCCGAGGGTAGAGGGTCGAGCGCACCGTGCTCGTAGGTAGATCCAACGCGAAACAATGAATCTCCAAGCGGGATGGCAAATTTTCCGAAGTTGCTCATGTAGTCTTCGCTGAGCCCCTCTATACGCAGTGTAAATACTTGGCCCTTACTGGTGTGAATAGGTACAGTGTTCCAAAGATTATCTGCCATTGGCTTCCAACCTGTGCATTGAATAACCCAATCACCGTCATTCAACCATTGAAGCATCTGGGTGGTATCAACCTCCTTTATTTGGTGCACTCCCATGTCCTTGAAAAGAGCACAACTGGATGCAAGAAATAAAGGCAAATCGAGCCAACCCGCTTTTAGAATAACACCGTGTCCGAAAGGCTGATTGAAGTGTGTTTCAGAATCTAAAACCGACTCTTTACCGATGTAAGTAGAAACTTCAGGGTGATCAGATCTTTCTTCCCACAAGTTAGCTGCTCCTGCATCGGGGAATATTCGCACTAAGCGTTGCGGGTGAAAAAAAGACTTCTTTAGCAGTAGCTCAAAACGAGTGTAGGTTTTTTCCAACTCGGGCAGAAAATCGTTTGCTAGCCAGCTGCGTTTCAGGTTGACATAAGAAAGTGGATTCCACATTCCGGCAGCAATCATACTGGATGAAGTGCGATAACCATTATCGTAGACCCGCACGGTGTAGCCTTGTTCTATAAGCGAAAGAGCTAGTGTGCTTCCCGCCAAACCTTGACCTACGATGTGAATCGTGGAGGTCTCTTCACCGGCATGACGCAACTGCAGCATGTGCTAATGTGTAATGACTCCTAGTTCTTTACCAACCTTTGAAAATGCTTCAATGGCCTTTTCAATATGCTCCGATTCATGTGCTGCCGAGAGCTGAACGCGAATACGCGCCTGATCCTTGGGAACAACTGGGAAGAAAAATCCGGTTACATAAATACCTTCCTCCAATAAACGATCAGCAAATAATTGCGCAAGTTTCGCGTCGTAGAGCATCACAGGAACAATAGCTGAATCGCCATCCTTAATGTCGAATCCTGCGGCTTTTATTCCCGTCTTGAACTGTTGAATATTCTTCTCCAACCTATCACGCAGCTCTGTGGTGTGGCTGAGTAAATCGAACACCGCTATGCTTGCCCCTACGATACTAGGTGCAAGTGAATTCGAAAATAAATAGGGTCTTGAACGTTGACGCAACAATTCAATTATTTCCTTTCTACCCGTTGTAAATCCACCCATAGCACCACCCAATGCCTTACCCAGCGTGCCCGTGATAATATCTACTCTGCCCAAGACATTCTTTAGCTCGATCGTTCCTCGACCGGTTTTCCCAATGAATCCTGTTGCATGACATTCATCTACCATCACCATTGCGTCATACGCATCAGCCAAATCACAAATCTTATCGAGTTGCGCGACATAACCATCCATAGAGAAAACACCATCGGTTACTATGAGCTTGAAGCGAGCGCCTGCCTCTGCGGCCGCCTGCAATTGTTTTTCCAAATCAGCCATGTCGTTGTTAGCGTATCGGAAGCGCATAGCCTTGCACAAACGCACACCATCGATAATGGAAGCATGATTTAGCGCATCACTGATAATGGCATCCTGCTCATTCAACAGGGGCTCGAAAACACCTCCGTTGGCATCGAATGCAGCAGCGTATAAAATGGTATCTTCGGTGTGTAGAAAGTCTGCGATTTTTTTCTCGAGCTCTTTGTGTATGTCTTGCGTACCGCAAATAAAACGCACACTGCTCATTCCAAACCCATGCGTGTCAATGGCGCGTTTGGAAGCTTCTAGCACCAATGGATGTGAAGACAACCCTAGGTAGTTGTTCGCACAAAAATTCAGCACCTCTCGCCCTTCCGTGGTGCGAATGACGGCTCCCTGCGGAGTAGTTATGATGCGCTCGCGCTTGAACAATCCCGCCTCTTGAATCGCTGCGAGTTCAGCTGCGAGATGGTCTTTGAATTTTGTATACATGAAGGGAGTGAATTTGACTGCAAAATAAAGCCGTTTGGCATTGAATACTTTACCGACTGGGCGGGTTATTTGGAATCAAAAATCTTTTCGCAAGCAGACTTTGCTGCCTTTTGTTCGGCCGTTTTTTTAGCTCCACCTTCCCCCACACCATATTCCTGACCATCGATTATAAGTGCGATTTTGTAATAACTGGCTCCTCCCTCATTGCGGTGTGCAACGACACGGAACTGCAGCGACTTCTTGCTTTTTTGACACCACTCGTGGAGCTTGCTTTTGTAATCTATGTCATCATGCACACGCGTGTCAAGCCCGTGATTCTTGAGTAAACGGAGCACGATGTCGCGCGTTGTGTTAAACCCTCTATCTAAATACAAGGCCCCAACCACCGCCTCTAGTGCATTTCCAACGATTGAATCATGCATGTCCTGCCGTCCCAGATTCAAATGCAGCAATTCGTGGATACGAAGCGTATACCCAATCATATTTAGGTTTTCCCTTCGAACGACCTTGCTTTTCATCTTGGTAAGCTCACCTTCGGGAAGCATTGGATACTTCGTGTATAGATAATGCGCTACCACTGAATCAATGATGGCATCTCCGAGGAACTCCAGTCGCTCGTTACTGTTTTTTAAACCGGGACGAATCTTCGTAGCAGCAGAGCTATGCCGCAACGCCTGCTCATAGACCGCAGTATCTGTGGGATAAAAACCAAAGGCCCTCTTGACGAAGGCCTGTATTTCCTGGTTGACTATTTTACGCTTGAACAGCGACCCTAACCAACTCATTCCAGCTTCTTGAAAATAGCTGAGGTGTTGTGGCCTCCGAAGCCAAACGTATTGCTCATAGCCACATTCACCGTGCGGTGCTGGGCCTTGTTGAACGTGAAGTTAAGCTTGGGATCAAGTTCTGGATCTGGGTTCACGAAATTGATTGTAGGTGGCACAATGCTGTGCTTCATAGCCATGATGGATGCAATTGCCTCAATTGCCCCAGCCGCTCCGAGCAAATGCCCCGTCATCGACTTTGTACTGGAAACATTGACAGTGTATGCATGCTCGCCAAACACGCTTTGTATTGCTCTCGACTCCTGCACATCACCCAGCGGCGTTGACGTGCCATGAACATTAATGTAATCAATATCTTCGGGGGTCATCCCAGCGTCTTCCAGTGCATTACGCATCACTAGTTTTGCTCCCAACCCGTCTGGGTGGGGCGCTGTGATGTGGTATGCATCTGCGCTTAGACCTCCGCCCATTACCTCACAGTAGATTTTTGCTCCACGCGCCTTTGCATGCTCATACTCCTCGAGTATTAGGCACCCAGCGCCTTCACCCAATACAAATCCGTCGCGAGTAACATCGAAGGGGCGAGAAGCTGATTGATAATTCTCGTTATTCTCTGAAAGAGCCTTGCAGGCATTGAACCCACCGACTCCAGCTTCAGTAATTGCAGCCTCGGAGCCACCGGTGATTATGATATCAGACTTGCCAAGGCGTATGTAATTGAATGCATCAATCATGGCGTTGTTGGATGACGCGCAGGCTGATGTAGTTGTGTAGTTCGGACCACGGAAGCCGTAATTGATTGATATGTGCCCTGAGGCAATATCAGCAATCATTTTTGGAATGAAAAACGGATTAAACCGTGGCGTGCCGTCGCCTTTGGCGTAGGCAACGCATTCTTGTTGGAACGTCAGCAATCCGCCAATTCCTGAACCCCAGATTACCCCTACTCGGTCTTTATTTACCTTATCAAGATCCATTTCTGAATCTAGAATGGCCTCTTTTGTGACCACTAGGGCATAATGTGTATAGGGATCCATGCGTCTTGCCTCCTTCCTGTCGATGTGATCTTCGACATTGAAGTTCTTCAGTTCGCATGCAAATTGGGTCTTGAACTTTGACGCATCAAAACGGGTAATTAGGTTGGCCCCACTTACCCCATTGACGAGATTGTTCCAATAATCATTGAGATTATTGCCCAGCGGCGTAAGCGCTCCAAGGCCTGTAATCACTACCCTCTTGAGCTGCATAACATTGAATATTTAAACGTGAATTACTTCGCGTTGTTTTCGATGTAGTCAATGGCCTGACCAACAGTGGCAATTTTTTCAGCCTGGTCGTCTGGAATTGCGATATTAAATTCTTTTTCGAATTCCATGATTAGCTCCACGGTATCCAAAGAGTCTGCACCCAGATCGTTGGTGAAGCTTGCCTCGCGAGTTACTTCTGCTTCTTCTACGCCAAGTTTGTCAACGATGATGGCGGTCACTTTCTTTGCTACGTCAGACATTATATGTGGGATATTAAATGGTTTTAAACGGGGCAAAAGTATGTTTTTTTAGGTGAATGCCAAGTTTTTTTTCTTCTCAAGATTCACTTGTGCTTACCTCGCTGTTTTACAAACCTTTAAAACTATTAACTCATACCGGCCAGGGCGCATCTTCCAACACATGCCACAATCCAGTTACTTTGCAGCTAGAATGTTTACCGAAAACAATGCATCTATCTACCGCTGAGAAAGTTACCTTTCATCGCCAGCTACTGCTGCCTGGTTTCGGCGAAACACAGCAGCTGCGATTGAAGTCTGCCCATGTGCTCATAGCAGGGCTCGGTGGCTTAGGAAATCCCGTCGCCCAGTACCTTGCTTCTGCGGGAGTTGGGGAGCTCACACTTGTTGACTTCGATACGGTGGAAGCGTCTAACCTTCACCGCCAAGTTCTGTTCGGCATTGAAGATTGTGGGCTCTCGAAAGCCCTTAGAGCAGCAGACCTATTGCAATCTCGATTCCCCGACCAACGCATTCAAGCTAAATCATTGCGTATCAACTCGAAAAACGTTGGGGAACTGATAAGCAGTGTGGATTTTATTGCCGATTGTACAGATAACTTCGAAGCAAGGTATACGCTTGACTCGGCCGCATCGCAAGCCTGTAAACCATTGATGCACGGAGCAATACACAGACAAGAAGGTCAGCTAGCTCTTTTTCATGGCAATGCCGGTGTTGGCTACACAGATATCTTTCCTATACCACCTCATGCGGGGAAAGTTGGCAACTGCGATGAAGAAGGCGTGTACGGCCCTCTTGCCGGCATTATTGGCTGCATGATGGCACAAGGAATCATGGAGTTTCTGGCATTTCAACGGTCGGTTTTGGACGGCAACCTGATTCGGTTCGATGGTAGTGATTTTAGTACACACCGTTTTGAAATTCGTAAAAACCAGACATCGCATTCCACTTCATCCCATGTTGAAGCGCTCTCCGCCGAGCACTTCACCGCCGAATACACAAGCAAAAATGCCTTGCAACTCATTGATGTACGCGAACTTTATGAGCACCAAGAATTCAGCATCGGTGGTCGATGTCTTCCGAGCGGAGAAGTAAAGGAGTGGTTGGCAGAACTGAACACAAATCGTCCTGCGCTGCTCTACTGCAATTTCGGGACTCAGTCGCTATACACCGCTTATTACATCAAGGCATCGCATCCCCATATGCACATTTTGCATCTTGAAGGTGGATTGGAAGCATGGCGCAAGGTTCGCACCGACATAAATTCTCCGGGCACTTAACGTGTTACATTTGCTGCTCTAGGATTACGCGATTGCCATGCATTTCAAAGTTTACTTATCTGATGAAGGATTCGGCCATATTGTGCGTCAACGTGCAATAGTGGAGGTGCTGCGCGAGTCTGTCCCAAATTTGGAGCTCACCCTTCAAACTCAGGCACACATAGAAGCCGCTGGCAGGTACATCCCCGGCGCCAACATGATCAATCGCTTCAACAACATACAGTGGGACAAACAAGCCAACGGCTCGCCAGACTTGATAAAGATTGCTGATCGGTACAAAGATTACATTGAGCTATCAAACACTTTTATTGAAAAAGAATGCGAAGCGTTCGGTTACGATGCCATTCTTAGCGACTTCGTGTATGAGGCCTTTCCTGTGGCACAGCAAATGGGGGTGAAATCATTTGGAGTGGCTCATTTCACCTGGGACTGGTTTTTTTCCAAGCTATACCCACCTCCTGTTCACACGAGCGTTATCCATCACTTTATGGCGATGGCTGATAAAGCTACACGCCTGTATTTCCCGCCGTTTACGCCAGAAGAAATCATTCATCACTACAAGGGGAAGGCGCTCGAGGTTCCTCTCATCCTTCACAGCAAGATCGACCACAAAGAGGTTGATGAAGATGGGAAATTTAAAGTGCTAATTATGGATAGTGGCGCAGGTGTATTGAGCGAGTCTATTCGAAAGGCGCTTTTTAGCGTTGCCAAACTAGATGACTTCCTCTTCTTCGTCTCTGCAAAATTCGATACTGAGCAAGAGAATGTGCGCATTATTCCCCAAGGGGCATTGATGGTAGACTATGTAGCCAACATGGACTTGGTTATTGGTCGTGCCGGGTTCAATACAATTTCTGAATGCATCGGATTGCGCACGCCTATGCTGCTCATTGGCGAAGCCATGAACCCGGAGATGAATGAAAACATTCTCCTGTTGAAGAAGCAGCACTTGGGCTCATTCATTTCTATACAAACGTTTGAAGACGGTTTGGGATCCTACCTGCCATCGTTTCTAAAACATGAATACAACATGATTAAAACGATGATGCACAAGCATGAGATAGCCAGCAACGGAGCAGAAATTATAACCAACGACATGCTCAATTATTTATGAGGACCATTGCAATTATTCCTGCGCGCGGAGGCTCAAAGCGGTTGCCAAAGAAAAATATCTATCTATTCAACGGCAAGCCTCTTTTGGGGTACACCCTATCTGCCTGTGCGCAATGTCCGTTCATCGATTCGGTTTTTGTAAGCAGTGATGACACAGAAATACTCTCTGTCGCACAATCACTTGGAGCAATTGGCCTTTTGAGACCAAGCGTGTTAGCCGACGACAAAACACCAAAAATTGTAGCCATTCGCCAGGCTGCTCAAGACCCCAAAGTTGGCGAAATGAAACCCGATGATATCATCATTGTGGCACAAGCGAATTCCCCACAAATAACCGCCAAGCAGTTACAAGAAGGCTACGACCTAATGATACGTCACAACTTATGGGAGGTGATGAGTACAGACGTGAATGGTGTTCAGAACGCCGCGTTTCGCATAGTTCGATACCATGCTCTTTTCAACGAATTTCTGAGTGCGCATTGTGGTTTTGTGATTGCGCCAAACGTTGACGTTCATACCCTGGAAGACCTTGAAAATCTAAAGTCTTAGCGCTTCCTAGCTACGAGGGTAATGATGTCATACAAAGTCGGCTTGTCTAAGGCATACCAATACTTCTTCTCGGGCACAGCGCCTTTCAGTGCGGCATTCCTGCGCGACTTATGTCGCTGAAAGGCCTTCCAAACTGAGGGGATTAAAGTGATGTTGTGCGCTGACTTCACCTTAAGCACATCAACCACATCATACCCAATGCTGTCGTAGTACTTGCGCAACATCGGGATGTCGAAATAATACGTGTGCTGCGCATGAAAATGATACCACCATTTACCAAACAGTCGGTGGCCCCACGACGAAACATCAATTGTTTGGATGACCATATGATCGCCGGGTTGTTGGAAATGAGAGAGGAGCTTCAAATCGGCCATTGGATCGAGGAGGTGCTCTATCACATCTGTCATAGTGATGAGATGCAACCTGCTGAGCGACTCTTGCTGCATGAGCGAAGGCACGCTCTCGATAGTGCCTTGAAACACTTGGCGAAAGCCACTCGCTCGCGCTGCATCGACACAAGAACTATTGAACTCGACTCCATATGCATTGAAACCCGCGCGACGAAGTACCTCAGGCAACAAACCATAACGCGTACCAATGTCGATACTTACCTTTTTCTCAGAATTACTTAGAGGGATATTACTTTTTATAAGATCAATCAGTGGCTTAAACTTATGCTGGGCAACCGCCTGCTCAAGGTCGATTGGTTTGGCGTCCATCACGGTATAAACCTCTCCTAAATGCTCCGCTTTAAAACGTGGATTTTGATAAACTAATCCGCACTTAACACACTCAACAATGGTGAGCTCTGCTTGTAAATTCCCATCCCAGGGAAACGTGGTAAAAGATGTGTGGGGGTAAAATTCCTTTTCAAAATGGTGCATTACACGAAAGGAATCGGATGCACAGAAATTGCAACACGTAACTCGTTCCTGATGGGAGTGCATTCGATTCGTATTATTCAATGACCACGAATGACTGTGCCCCACTAAAAGCACTCCGTTGTATGCGCACATTACTCAGCCCAAGTGCTTCTCGCAATGCCACTGTTTCTCCTGGAAACTCTTGGTCATTCAATTCATCGAAACCTACTACAGAACCCTTGGTAAGGTAGGGTTTGATGAGCTGCAGACACTTGAAGGTTGGCTCATACACTGTCATGTCGAACCAAGCGAATGAAATGATAGTCTCCGGATGCTCATCCAAGTATTTTTCCAACTCAACTATTGCGTTTCCTTTGCGGAGCGATGTTTTCTTGATGTGGCTCAACGGGCTTTCTCCCTCGTGGAAATCGAGCAGATCTTGTAGGTAGTTCTCATACCCTTTTGTAACGGACAGAGATCCATTAGCTATTATTTCATGACCCCCATCCTTCTCGGACAAAACCGGGAAACCCTCAAACGTATCGAAACCAATAAGTTTTCGATTGTGGTTGAACGGCTCCAACAGCCCCCGCAGATTACTTAGTGTAACCAGGTTTTGACCCCAACGAACTCCGAACTCCATCATCACACCATGCACAGGGAGTATATGCTTTTGATACAACTCTGCAAAGAACAAATGCTTCGTCAGCTCCTGGCGTTTTAGAAACAAGCCTGCATTGGCCAGTATTTCATTGTCCGGAATTGGGCAATTACGCATAGCAGAAGCTGCCTTGGCACGTCCGCTTAATTCCTTTTCGGATGCGAGGGTTTTGATTTTGATGTCGGTTGACATGGTTGACTAAATTTCTGGTTCGGTTTGCGAAGATAAGCGTATGCATTCGTTAAGACTTCAGCAAATCCACATTCATTTCTTTTCAAATCAAATGACCTATTTTTGGCCCACCTCAATCAAACCATAATCTACATGTTTGTTATTTCTGAAATTTTCCCTCAGCATGGCGGTAGCCTTGCAGTAGCCGAGCAAATGATTCTTCAAAGTAAGCTCGCTGGCGCTGACGCCATCAAGGTTCAACTTTACACTGCGACTCAGTTTGGAGCAGAACGCGCGTACCTTGAGTTGGACAAAGACGGTCTGAAAAGACTGCGTGACTATGCCAACACCATTGGCATTCCTTTGTTCGCAACACCTTTTACCATGGATCGACTCGACTGGTGCCTTGAGCTCGACTTGCCCTACCTTAAAGTAGCGGCGCGCATGCACAAAGAATCTCCAGAACTCACAGCCGCTATCATGAGTCATAAGAAGCCCACCTTTGTGAGTATCCCTTCAGACAGTAATCCAGACGAAATAGTGAAGCATGACCACGCGATTTATTTGTACTGCGTAATGAAATATCCAACACGTGTTGACGAATTTTCCATGCCCGACTTCGGCAAGTCGATTTTTCATGGCATAAGCGACCATACATTAGGCAACTCAGGCGCCCTTTTCGCAGCAGCTCACGGCGCGAAATACCTTGAAAAACACTTTACCCTGCGGAAGTCGTTTCAGTACGAAACCGAGAAGGCCCACCTTGGCAGCATGGACATGAACGACCTTATTGAAATAAAAAACACCGCCTTCGAATTCGAACGTATTCGAAAAGTTCTTGGCTATGACAAATGAGCTGCGAAGCGTCATTCGTAAATATCATGAAGTAGAAAGGGCTTGGACAGCCGTCCACAAGAACACCCACGAATACCTAGCAGCAGTATGCCTGTTTGAATACCCATCCTACCGTTTGCTTGACTCCGACAAACGTGATCGCCTTATTGGCTTTCGCCTTCTTGTGCGCACCATGCGCCGCATAATGCGCACAGGAAAAGGGAAGACGAAAATTGATGAAGCCGGGCAATCTATCATTATTAGCAGTAGTAGAAATACGAGCGAGATCATTCGCTACATCTCTCATTCAGGACAAACCACGATACACACGTATATCGACCGAGACCACATGTCGCTGGGCGATTACGGTAAATGGCCCCTGCTATTTGCCTGGTTGCCGTTTGCTCTTAAGCAAGCATCTCGTTGCGTCGTAAGCCCGTATCGAAGTACAATCGCTCTTTCCGTAGCCGAGCTTCCAGAAATAGCTCTTATTCTTCAACTTGCGAAAAGAAACCGAGCCCACATGATTTACGATTTTCTGCCCTATGAGGTGGATAGCAACTTCATGTATTTGTTGTTTCGCGAAAACCAAATCGGAGTTTTCAAAATTCCATCGTCGGGTCCTCTTGCCACACACCATAAAATTTTACTTGCGGATCACTTGGCGGTAAGCACGCCGTATCACTTGGAAGAAATTAGAAAATTTCAATCAACTATTCGTGTTGGGCAACACCATCTCTGGCCGCCCGAGAAAGCACATTTGTATTATTCCAAATACAAAGCCAATTGCACATGGGAAGAGACAGGGACCATTGGCTTTTATAGTCATGGAGAATGGCTTCGGAAAGCAGAGAAGCAGTCAGACTATGGCGGTCGCATTGGCGAGGCTGAAGCGTCTATTTTACGCATGCTCGGAAATATTCTTGCTTCGAAGCCCCAGTTTAAGTTGCGTATTTTTCCGCATCCAAGAGAATTAAATCCCGCAGTGGCTGATGCGATGCAAAAGCATTATCGCAGTTGCATCGGGCACGATTCATTTGAGATTTTTACAACTCCGGGCGGCACATCGCAACATTTTGGCAAAGTTGAAATTGCCATTGCAGCATTCAGCACCATACTCTACGAAAGACTGTATAGCGGATACAAGACGCTTATTGGGAATATGTTCATCTATGAATTCCCCATGAATCAGAGCCCTCTCAACTCAATTTGCTTTAAAACGCAACCTGAATTAGAAGAAATGCTCAGTCGGTTCATTGATATGGACGCCGGCACATTTTTCGAAATCACTCAACTGGGAAATTATCGCCTACAATCGTATCCAGAACCGTAAACGCGCCTTTCATGAACTTGCTCATCCTCAATTACGACTTTCCTCCCAATCCCGGTATTGGCGGCAGGCGATGGGCAAAACTGGCTAAATCGCTCGCTATACAGGGTCATCGCATTGAAGTTGTGAAGGCGTCGTTTCCTGAAGGTGCAGATAGGTCGGCTTGGGAGCAGGATGTGATCCATGCCAACATTACCGTGCACAGTGCAGAGCGAAAATATCCGAAGGCTATTTCACACCCACGAAATTCATTGCCCGGCAAGATCAATTTTCGATTGCACAAAACTCTTCTCTCGTTTCGTGAAAAAGGCACCATCTATGACCAGTCCATCGGATGGAAAAAAAGTATGCTTCCGCTCTGTGAAGAGCTTATTCGAACAAAACAAATAGACGCCATCATAGCCAGCGGAGCACCATGGAATCTGCTCGTATACGCTGCAGAATTAAAGGCTGAATTTCCGCAGTGCAAACTGCTCATAGACTACCGTGACCCTTGGCTTAACGCACGCAATTATGGCATGGCCAACCTCAGCAAACAACGGATGAATGCTGAAATAAAAAAGCAGGAATTCATCTTCGAACATGCAGACGCTGTGAGCAGTCCTTACGAATACCTTACAACACAACTGAGCGAATGGAGCCAACGACACTGCACCCATCAACCCCGATTTTCAACCCTGCCTCATTTTTTTGATCCTGAGGATTTTTCGGAAAACGTGCCATGGCAGCCAAACGATGTATTTCGAATGGTGTATGCCGGCGACATCTATGTTGGAAGTGAGCCACAATGGGAGGAGTTCCGAATGCTTGTCGACAAACTATCAACCGCCACAAACTTTTTACCCCACAAGCTTCAAGTCGACGTATATACTTCGGCTGAAATTCCTGATAGCATCAGAAATGCGAACTATATACATGTGCATCGTCCAGTAGGAAAATTAATCTTCGATTTAATGCGCACAGCCGACGTGCTTTTGGTTGTGTTACCTGAGAACAAAAAAAACGAACGAACCACAAAGTTTTTCGAATACCTGCCTCTGCGCATTCCGCTTTTTGTGGTTTCGCCTCCAGGTGAAGTGACCCGTTACGTTGAAACCAATCGCCTCGGAGTGTGCAGCACGCAAGACCTTGAAGCTATTAGAGACTTGTTTACCGGTGTCTACGCCCGAGAAAGCTTCAAAAGCAATTTTGATATCGACTCATGCACCAACCATCAACGCGCGAAGGATGTCATCCATCTCATCTCATGAAAATTATTTACTTCAGTCCACACCCGCATATCAGCATGGCCGCCCCTAGCGGTCCTGGCACGCATATACGGGAGGTCATCGCGGGATTCGAAGCACATGGACATACGGTTATTCGCTGCATTGCGGGAGGAGAAAAACTTGAGCAAGGTGGAACTGCCATTTCCTTTTCGCGCAATACGTGGAAGAAAGTGATTCCCTCCGTTCTATGGTCAACTCTCCGTGATCTTACTATGGTAAGGCTAGACCGAAGGTTAGAGAGTCGATTGAATGCCCTCATCAAAACCGAACAACCCGACCTCATCTATGAACGTAGTTGTTATGGCATGGGCGCCGGCATGCGTGCCGCTCGCACAAACGGCGTTCGGTATGTAGTGGAAATGAACGCTCCATACCCTGAGGAAAAAGCAGCTATGCAAGGCAAAAGCTTACTCGGTTTTCTTGGCAATCAACACGAGAGAAAACAAGTGGCCTATGCATACCGAACCATCGTTGTTTCCTCTGCGATGAAAAACTATTTGGTTGAGAAAACACAGGCAGACCCGCAAAAAATAGTCGTGGTGGCCAATGCTGTAAATCCTGCTCGAATGAGCGTCGACGCAACCCACCTTGAAATCATTCGCTCTCGGTATCAACTTTCAACCCACCATCGTGTGGTGGGTTTTGTTGGCTCCATTTTCCCGTATCACGGGGTGGGCCAAATGATTGAGTCTTTCGCCCAACTGGAAAAAGAGCATCCCCATGCTCGCATGCTCATTGTTGGGGACGGAGAGATTGTACCCAAGCTGCGAGCACGTGTGGATACTTTGCGGTTGGCGGATAAAATCCACTTCACCGGCAATGTGCCCCACAACGAAGTGTATACCTATCTTTCCGTGATGGATGTGACGGTTATGGCTCGAAGCAATTGGTATGGATCGCCCGTAAAAATATTTGAATACGGAGCCATGCGAAAAGCCATTATAGCCCCCAACGTCATTCCCGTGCTGGATGTAATGCAAGACCATGTGCATGGCCTGTTGATTTCGGAAGAACCTAGCGCTCTCACGAAAGCGTTGAGCTATATGCTGACGAATACCATCAACGCAGAAGAAATGGCGAATACTTTTCATGAAAAGGTCATGCGCGAGCACACGTGGGAACAAGTCGCGAAACACATCCTTATCTCTTGCACATGAACCTGCTCATCATCACCGATGGAATAACGCCCTTTGTTATAGGAGGCATGCAGAAGCACAGCTACAATTTGGCTCGTGAACTTGCGCTTCTAGGCCATCGGGTCACCTTGTTTCACTGCGTCACAGGGGCGAATAAATTACCCGAAAGAGAAGATTTGCTCGCAACGTTTGGTGAAGAGGCCATGAGCAATATCGAATCAATTTGCCTACGATTCCCTGCGCCTTCCTGGTATCCAGGTCACTACTTAAAAGAATCTTATCTCTTCTCTCGCATGGTATACAAGCGCATTGAACCGCGCATGGCCGAATTTGACTTTATCTATGCGAAAGGATTTACTGCCTGGTACTTTTTGGAGCAGAAAAAGCGCGGAGAAAAAATGCCGCCTGTTGGCATTAAATTTCATGGCTATGAAATGTTTCAACCCTCTGTTGGTTGGCGGATGTGGATGGAAAACCGAATGCTTTCAAGACCTGTAACATGGAATAATCTTCACGCAGACGTTGTGTTTTCGTACGGCGGAAAAATAACCTCGCTCATCGAATCTATCGGGGTAGACCGCGAGAAAATAATTGAGATTCCCACCGGTATCGATGCACGGTGGATATCGAAAAGTGCACCAATGCCACTGCATGGATGCATCCATTTTTGCTTCATCGGCCGTAATGAACGCCGTAAAGGAATTAGTGAACTGAACGAGGCAATCAAACAATTAAAAGACAGCAACTTCCAATTTCACTTTATAGGCCCCTTGCCTTCGTCAATTCAAATAAAACAAGCCAACATTACCTACCACGGGGCGCTGCGTGAGCCTGCAAAAATTCAAGCCATTTTAGATCAATGCCAGGTACTTGTTGTGCCGTCGCACTCGGAGGGCATGCCCAATGTAATCATGGAAGGCATGGCGAGAGGACTTGCTATTTTGGCTACGCCTGTTGGAGCAGTTGAGGCCATTGTTGATGAATCGACGGGGTGGCTTGTGAGGCCAGGCAGCATCGAAGAGCTTACAAAATGCTTGGCCCAAATTCTTGTAATACCCTCCGAACAACTGGCGCTAAAGCAACAGGCATCGCTGAATAAGATAAAATCGTTTACTTGGGAAAACATTGCTCGGCATACCGCAAACCAAATTGGTCGGTATCGGAGTGGCGGTTAACTTCGCCCTGCTAAAATGACCCCCACCAAAACCTATTTCCCCGGACTCAACGCACTGCGCTTTTTTGCGGCCATGGCCGTCATGGTGACGCACGTTGAGTTTACCAAAAAGGTAATGCTTCATGGCGACAGATTTTGGCTGAAAATTGACACTTGGATTCAAGGAAACGCACTGACCTCCATTTTTCGGGATGGCCCACCGCAGGCGATTCATTGGGTGAGCCCGTTCGTAACCTTTGGTGGTTACATCGGAGTAATCTTCTTCTTTGTGCTCAGTGGATTTTTAATAACCTACCTACTGCTAGAAGAAAAACGAGTGAGCGCAACTGTAGCGGTAAAAAAATTCTATGTTCGGAGAATTCTCCGTATTTGGCCATTGTATTACTTTCTGGTCATTCTCGGTTTTTTTATACTCCATCACATCCCTCTATTTGAAGTTGTCTCGCAAGAAGATGAATTCTTCAAGCATTATTGGTTCAATCTGCTCTCCTACATCTGCCTGCTTCCCAACCTAAGCTTTGCGTTTGTGATGGAGGCCGTTCCCAACTTAGGCCATTTATGGAGCATTGGGGTAGAGGAGCAGTTCTATTTGCTGTGGCCTCTCCTCTTCAAGTACAGCAAAAAGCCTATGCGGACGCTGTGGTTCTTTCTAATTGGAGTGCTACTGTTCAAGATAGCTTCACTTGTGGCCATTCGGATCTTTTTCCCCGGACCGCCGCCCGACCCTGACTTAATGATTCATTCACCCGTAGAGACCTACAAGCGTTTCATCGGGTCGCTCAAGTTTGAAGCAATGGCTATTGGAGGCATAGGTGCCGGATGGGTTTTTTACGAATACAAACGCGTGCTCGCATTTCTATACACCCCCGCGGTTCAGTGGTTAGCACTCGCTGCAATACCCGCCATTGTTTTACTAACTCCCGTAAAATTATACTCGGCGCTGTACCTCCTTTTCAGTGTTCCCTTTATGGTTATCATACTCAACGTTGCCACCAATGCAAACTGCACCTATCGCATGCAGGGTAAAATCTTGAATTACCTGGGGAAGATATCGTACGGAATTTACATGTATCACCTCGTGTGCATTGCCTTTGTTTTCCATGTGCTCGACGGTTGGCTTCACTTCCCACTTCGTCTTGAGGGGTGGCACAGTGCATTACTCTATTTGTTTTCAATTCCGTTGACCCTAGGCGTGTCAGCACTTAGCTATCATTTCATCGAATCCCCGTTTATCCGAAAGAAGCGTAAATTCACCACCGTGTTAAGCGGTGAAGATGCCCGCCAGTAACGTTATGTTTAGGAAATTCTCCATATTTCTCATTTACGCCAGCTTGTACGCGTTTTCCTACGTGTTCTTCAAGGTGCCTTTTGAGTTTTACCTAGCGTATCTTATTTTCATTCTTTACTTTCCTTTTTTCTTCGCGAAGTTTGGGGTTCCCAAATGGCCATTACTCGTATTCATGCCCTTGCTTTTTTCGGGTATGCTTTTCTGTCTCACTGGAGACAACACTCCGCAGCAATTCTTTAAAATATTCATCGGTTTCTTTTCCTCGTGCTTGTTCTACCACTATGTAGTGCAGAGCTATGATTTCGATTTGAAAGAACTCTATCGACTCTACCTGAAGTCTGCATACATCGTCACGATTATTGGGCTAGTGCAAATCGTTTCCTACTTCGTAGGTTTTAAACCGGGTTATAATTTTCTCTGGATATTCAATAAGTGGAACCCCAGCTTCGGTGGACTCGGTATACGAATGAGCTCCGTTTTTTCGGAGCCCGCTTACTTCGCGGCAACTATATCGCCAGCGTTTTTCACCTCCGTGTTCAACCTATTCCAACGAAACCCTCTTTTCATAAGCAAAGCACAAAGCATACTCATAGCAGTTGTTTATCCTCTCACCTACTCAAGCCTTGGCATCTTGGCCATTTTCTTCACGATCATCATGCTGCTCATCAACCTGGGGACTTTGCGGTATTCCCTCGTGTTTATTCCCTTACTTCTGGTCACCATTAACTACTCGTATAAAAACGTACCTGAGTTTCGTGACCGATGGGACGGAACCATTGAGATTTATACAACCGCCAACATCTACGACTACGACATCCACGGTAGTAGCTTCGTACTGTACAACAACTCCCACGTGGCGTTTGAAAACTTTAAGCTACATCCGATTTTTGGAACGGGGCTTGGCGGCCACCCAACGGCCTTCGACAAATACACCCTTACCCAAGAGATTGGCGCTGTGCAAATCGACTTTAATAAGATGGATGCCAACTCCATGTTCCTTCGACTAATGTCGGAAACCGGGCTTTACGGGCTAAGTGTAATGCTGTTGCTACTTTTTCGCAGTTGGATCCTCAAACCAAATGCTATCGACGATGAAACCTGGGTTATGTCGAACAGTCTTGCCATCATCATCCTGGTTTATCTCCTGCGCCAAGGACACTATTTTCTCAATGGATTTCCACTTTTTCTCTGGCTCTATTACTATCTATCTGTTCAAAACAAAGCCGCTATGGCACAGAAAAGGGCTGAAATTAAAGCTGCTGAAATCGAGAAATTTCGCCCTTCCATCGGGGCAGGTCCACTTTACCCAGGGCGTATTTGATCTGCGCCAACGACCAATGAACTTCAATGTTTCTTCGTAGAATCAACAATTCCGTTTTCTCGCTAGCGTTCAATCCGGGAAACGTCGTGAAGTGATAGCGATACGTTGCCTCTATCCGTTGCTTAGCGAATGCACTTATCGAGAAGTTCGTTTGGATGGGTGAGCAAAACATCTGCGGCTTTACGCCAACATTTTCATGCAGCCAATGACTGCTTTTCGCAACCTCGTACTCAACATCAGATTCTTTGGCCGTGGCCCGAAGTAAGTGCGACATCGTGTGCGACTGTATACTGTGCCCGCGGGCAACCAACCCCTTGAGTTCTGCAATTGACATCGGTGTAAAATCATCTGTTTCGTGATCCACCTTCGCATCGATAACCTTTCGAATATGCTCTCGGTAATAGGCCATTGGATTTGGCGCATCAATAAAATGGGGCACCACAAAAAATACCGCACGGGCTCCTCGACTCTCCAGCACTTCAGCTGCCATCGCATTGTTCTTCAAGCCGTCATCGAAGGTAAACAAAACATATGGCCCTGCTTTATGCTTACCTTCAAAATACTCGCTGAGCAGCATGGGGTCGAACGACTTGAAATGCAAAAGCAGAAAATCGACAAGGTTTTCCATTTGATCTCTTCGTTCCAAGGGTGTCGAATGCATGCATAAAACGATGAGCTCATCGGGCTGATAGTTCCAAGGTCTTAGGAGGTACTCAGAAGCACCCACCAGCGCTTTTAGAGTTTGAATCATAAAGTGTTTCATCACCAGGTGTCTATATCGCTTCTGAACATCCACCAATCGGCCCAATCCTCAGCTGCATCTGCCTTTGGACCCTTGGCTATAAAATAAATACGTTTTTCAATTTGTCGCATCCCCATAGCCTGAATCACCTCAATCTGCAGTGGAGAACGATTGTTGGCTGCGATAGACAACAAGGTAAAATTTGCGCTCCGCTTTACATCGCGAATGAGAGCACTCAACGCTTCCAGCATGAATTCCTTCTCTGCATGTGTCACCAGAAATTTTCCTATGACAAGCTCACGGATTATTTTTTTTCGACGTTGCGCCTTAAGCTCAACAAACGCCTTTTTGCCATTTTTCTCATACGTAAAGCGGTAGAAATCCCCTGTTTCATAGGCAAAGCGGTAATCATCAAATTCCTTACGCTGGTCAACATAGGAAGTAGCGACATCTGCATCGAAATCGCTCATGACGCGATCACCCCATGCTTTTCGTAGTTGTTTTTCCGGGTTACTGAAAAACGAAAGAAATGGATTCAACGGTTTGATAAACCACTGTAAGTTGAATGGATTCTTCCATCCATTGCGCATGAAGGAGTTGAAAGATGCCTCCACTGGGAACCCAATAAGTAATTCGGCATTAAAACCGCTTCCGGGCTCATGAATGAAATTTAGCATCTTACCGAAAAGACCCTTGCCCCTGTAATCCGGATGCACGAGGGAGTTTCCACTTTGATAGGATTGCACCTTCTCCCCGTTTATAACGACCGGCCAATAAAAGAATGATTGAAAGCCTGCCACACGATCACCATCAATGGCCACCAAGCGAATACAATGCGTGCGTTGAAACTCATGCTCATAAAATTGACCGAACAATGTATCAAAACGAATCGATCCCGTGGAATACTCCATATCAAACAAGGCTACTACCTGCGTTCGCATCCAATCTTCATACTTTTGAATAGTCATAGACAGCCGTTTATTTGCAGCGAAGATGAAAAGAATTCTTGTTCTTTATAAAGAATTAGCGGGTTACTTTATGGCCTGTCTGGATGAATTGTGTGAAATGCATGGCGTAGAAGCAGATGTTGTAGCCTACCCTGTAAACACAGATGCGCCGTTCCAATTTAATCACTCTTCGCGGATCCGCATCATTTCTCGCACCAACGTGACCGATGCCGAGCTCGTGCAAATGGTGTCTCACACAAACTATCAACTCATGTTTATAGGTGGCTGGTTCGACAGCGGTTATTTAAACGCAGTGAAGCATAAAAAATGTAACGCTGTATTGGGGTTCGACAATGCATGGAACGGCTCCCCCAAACAAGTTCTCTCGGCTTTATATGGCAACGTATTCATCCGGCCACTCTTCGACTATGCCTTTGTTCCCGGCAGCAAGCAAGCCATTTTTGCAAAGCGTCTTGGGTTCGCTGAAAACCGCATTTTTCGCGGGGCCTACTCTTGCGATGTGGCGCGGTTCTCTTCGGTTCAATCAACACACCAACTGAAAAAACGCCTGATCTATACCGGTAGGTATTCTACTGAAAAATTTGTTCTCCCTTTGTTTGATGTGTTTCATGAATTGGCCGAAACAAACTTCCCCGATTGGGAATTGCATTGCATAGGCACAGGTCCACTTTGGGAAAAAAGACTGGAGTCGCCTCACATTATTCACCATGGCTTTATGCAGCCGAATGAGTTGTTGCAACTCATGAGTACAGGCAGTGCTTTTGTATTGCCAAGCACATTCGAGCCCTGGGGAGTGGTTGTGCATGAGTTCGCGGCGGCGGGTTACCCAATGGTTTTGTCGAGCGCTGTTGGTGCATCTGAAGCCTTTTTGCACCCAGGGGAAAACGGGTTTTTATTTCAGTCCACAAACACCGCCGAATTGAAGAACTGCTTGTCTCAACTCATGGCACTCGCACCAAACGAACTCAACACGATGGGCATCGAAAGCAGAGTGTTATCCAAAGGCATTACACCGCAAACTTGGGCCGCACAATTGGCCGGCATTATGCATTAAGTAGGTATTTCCTTGGCACATGTTTGCCAAGGGCTCTTCCACTATTACCTTGCCGACCTATAAGCAAACACAATGTGCGGAATTAGTGGCATAGCGCGATTCACCAACCTAGAGGAATGCAAGGATAAGGTTCGCACCATGAACCGTCATATCGCGCATCGCGGACCAGACGCAGAAGGCGTTTGGTCGAATGAGCATTGTGTTCTTGGCCACAGAAGGCTATCCATTATCGATACTTCAGACGCAGGCAACCAGCCCTTCGCCATTGACAACCATAAGCTTGTTGTGGTTTTCAATGGCGAGATATACAACTACCTTGAACTGCGCACAGAACTAGAGCACACGCACTCGTTCACCACTCATACAGACACTGAAGTTATACTAGCTGCCTATAAAAAGTGGGGGGTTGATTGTGTTAAGCACTTCATCGGCATGTTCGCTTTTGCTTTATGGGACGAGGAACAAGAGCAGCTATTCATTGCCCGTGACCGCATGGGCGTGAAGCCTTTATATTATACCGAAACGTCACACGGATTGGTTTTTGCATCGGAGTTGCGTGCGGTTCTCTCGACAGATTGGGTGGATCGTAAAATAAGCAGTTCATCGTTGGCCGACTACCTGCGTTATCAAACAGTTCATGCACCGCAAACGATTATCGAAGGCGTTTTAATGCTAATGCCTGGGCATCGTATGCTGGTAAACACCAAGGGACATAGCATTGAGCGTTGGTGGGACATGGTAGATAGCCGAACAAAACTCGATGGGAATGAGTCGAAAGAGAGTGTTCAACACCACATCAGCGACTTGCTCACTTCGAGTGTTGAATTGCGCATGCGCGCTGATGTTCCTTTTGGAGCTTTTCTCTCCGGAGGCATCGATTCGAGCATTGTTGTTGGACTCATGAGCCGCGTTTCGGATCATCCTGTAAACACATTCTCAATTACGTTTCAAGAAAAAGCATACGATGAGAGCCCGTATTCTGAATTAATAGCAAAACGCTTTCGCACAAAGCACACCGCCATTCAACTCAGCGCTGCTCATTTTCTCCAAACTATTCCGGAAGCACTTCACGCTATAGACCATCCTAGCGGAGATGGACCAAACACTTATGTGGTATCAAAAGCGACTCGCGATGCCGGCGTAAAAATGGCCCTCAGCGGATTGGGGGGCGATGAGGTTTTTGCCGGCTACGATGTGTTCAAACGAATGAAAACAATCGAAGGCCGATCATGGTTGAACAAGATGCCTTTAGAGCTTCGTAAAAATTTCGGTGTGCTTCTGAAGTCTTTAAAGCCTTCTGCGGCTTCCGAAAAACTAGCCGCAGCACTTGCTCAAAAACGAATTGACCTTGCCCACTTCTATCCGCTCACGCGGCAGGTGCTCTATGAAAATGAAGTGCAACAATTACTGAAGCATGGCGGATCAGCCTCAAACCCTGTTCAGCTTCTGGCACAGGCGGTAGGTGGCACACGCATGCCCACTCTGTCCAAAGTAAGTGTGCTAGAGATGTCGACATACATGCAAAACGTTCTCCTGCGTGATGCCGACCAAATGAGCATGGCCCATGCGTTGGAAATACGCGTACCCTTCCTCGACCACCGACTCATCGAATTTGTACTCGGCGTGAGCGACAACCATAAATACCCCCATACACCCAAAGAATTGCTGACATCAAGCGTGGGTGATTTAATTCCGCGCGAAATCATAGATCGTCCAAAAATGGGGTTCACCTTTCCTTGGGCACTATGGATGAAAAACGAATTGCGGCCTTTCTGTGAAGAACACCTTAGTGCATTGCAACAGGTGGATGCAATACGTTATGATGCCGTTCACGAGTTGTGGAAACGATTTCTTTCCGGCGACCCGCGCATCACTTGGTCGCGCATTTGGCCGTTGGTTGTGCTTGGCCATTGGGTAAAACAACACCATGCTCACTAAACAGAAAATACTCGTCTTCAGCGATTGGTTTCTCCCTGGCTTCAAGGCAGGAGGGCCCATACGATCGTTGGCCAATTTGGTACATTCGCTCGATATCGACTTTTGGATTATCACGCGGATTACCGATCATCACAGCGATGAGCCTTATAAGGGAATAGTGCCCAATACCTGGACACAACATCGGCCCAATGTGCAGGTGAAGTATGTGTATGAGCAAGACATTACCCAAGAATTTCTGAAGAAACTCTACGAAGAAAAAGACTTCGGACACATCTACTTTAACTCGTTGTTTTCGCCAAATTTCACTTTGCTACCATTAAGAGTAGCGCGCAGGATTGGTTTTGCAAAGCGTTGCATTCTTGCGCCACGCGGCATGCTAAAACCAGGAGCGCTCTCTATAAAACCACGGAAGAAAAAAGTCTTTCTGCTTGTTTCGCGCTACCTCGGATGGTTCGATTCAATTCTATGGCACGCTACCAATGAGCAAGAAGCAAACGAAATCAGACTACACTATGGCAAAGCAGCACGCGTATGTATTGCCCCCAACTTGGCCTCCGTTATACCACATGATGGCACTGTTGCTCGCAAAAGCAGCGGTGAATTAACGCTGGTATGCATCGCGCGCATCAGCGAAGAAAAAGGGATCCGAGAGGCGCTGCACTTTCTTTTAGACTCGCAGCTTGGCAATGGACTTTCGTGTATCTTTTATGGCACACAACAAAACAGCGCATATTTAGAGGAGTGCAAGGCGTTGGCTGCACAAATCACCGGGGCGAACATTACGTTTCCGGGCGAAATTGAACCCGAGCAATTACATAAAGCGTTGCAACACTCCCATTTCTTCTACATGACCACATGGGGCGAAAATTTTGGCCATGCGATTGCTGAAGCACTGCAACACGGCAAACCAGTAATTATCAGCAATCGAACGCCATGGCGCAATCTTGAAGCACACCATGCGGGTTGGGACCTTGAATTAGCAGCAACTTCCTTCACTCCAGTTTTACGAGCCTGTTACTCTATGGATCAAGAAGAGTATACTCTATGGAGTAAAAGCGCCCGAGCCTTTGGAGCTGCTCAAGCCAATAACCCGGAACACCTCAAGTCGTACCATTCTTTGTTTGCATAAGATTCACACATCTTTAACACCCTGAAACCAAGGTAGAGCTTTACATTAGTCACAACTTTTTTATATGAATATCGTCATCCTTTCTCGCGACCCGAAACTCTATAGCACTCGAAGACTTGTGGAGGCGGGAGAGCAAAACGGCCACAACGTTCGCGTGCTCGACCATCTGAAGTGCAATCTCGTTATCGAGAAGAAAAAACCCAAGGTGATTTATAGGGGCGAAGAGATAAGCAATGTTCACGCAATCATACCGCGAATTGGAGCGTCAGTGACTTTTTACGGAACGGCTGTGGTGCGTCAGTTCGAAATGATGCATGTATTCAGTGTTGTTGAATCGCAGGCATTGGTTCGATCGCGAGACAAACTGCGTAGCATGCAGATACTTTCACGCGCGGGGTTGGGACTTCCAAAAACTGTGTTCAGTAATTACTCGAAAGATGTCGATAAAATTTTGGCCGAGGTAGGCGGCACTCCTGTGGTGATCAAATTATTAGAAGGCACCCAAGGACTGGGTGTTGTGCTAGCCGATAACGATAAGGCTGCCATCAGCGTCATGGAGGCGTTCAATGGTCTTAAAGCACGCGTAATCGTGCAAGAATTTATTCGGGAAGCCAAGGGCGCAGACGTGCGAGCATTTGTTATCGATGGTCAAGTTGTGGGTGCCATGAAGCGCCAAGCCAAAGAGGGAGAGTTTCGCTCGAACCTGCATCGTGGAGGCACCGCTGAAGTGATAACGCTGAGCCGACAAGAGGAGATTGCCGCCCTCAAGGCAGCCAAAGCACTAGGCTTGGGTATTGCCGGAGTCGACATGCTGCAGAGTGAACGTGGCCCACTCATCATAGAAGTCAATTCATCTCCAGGTCTAGAAGGAATTGAAGGGGCTACTCAAAAGGACATTGCCGGAGAGTTCATAAAATACATTGAAAAACACGTAGATCACTAGTGCGTGAAAATCGCTCGGTCGACCACGTAGGTGTCAACCGGATTTACACAAAGCACAGGAATCTGAGCTTCATTTGTGATTACCTGTTCCTCATAATTGCTACTGAAAAAGCTCATAATGCTGTTGTCGTAAAAATTCATGATGCACATTAAATCTGCATCTATTCCTGCGGCATACTTGAGCAAGTCGCGCACAAAATCATTCGATTTGTTCTCTGTAATTTCCACATCGTAGGGAATGCCCTTTTCTCCGAGATATTCTTTCGCAAAAATGATGTTTCGCTCCAATTGATTGCGAAGAAACTCATCTGTTTCGCCGGGTGAAATAAGATGAACCTTCGACCCGAAATATTTCGCCATATCTGCAACAAGACTTAGTTTCTGCTTCGTCTCTTTGTGCAGGTCTAGGGGTACAACTAGCTTGTGGTATCCGTGCTGACGGATGTCGCGCTCCTGAACGACAATAAAAGGAACCGAACTCTCGGTGACGATCTTCAGAGCCCTTCCTCCCGTGAGGAATTGCATCCCTCTCATTCCGTGAGTGCCCATGATGATTAAGTTGGCCTCGATTTCTACAGCTACCTTGTCGATGTCCTCGAAAATGCTCCCAATACGGGCAATTGTGTTTATATCTACGTTGTTTTCGCGCTTTACACGCTCGCGCAACGCCTCAAGTTTCATGCGCGCTTCGGCAATATGTTTCTTGTCATCAACCACGTGCATTATGTGTATCGAAGCCTTGATGGTGCTTGCGACAAGTAAAGCGTGCTCAATAGCTGTGTCGCTTACTTTGGTAAAATCGGTGGGGACGAGTATTTTTTTATTGGTATTCATAGAAGAAAATTTGACCTCGCAAAAATACGCATCAGGGCGCATCCTTAGCCTATAATAGGGGAAAGATCATGACATGAAAAAGTCGAGACAATGCTGCATGAACGCCTCTGGCTGGTCGGCATGAAGCCAGTGCCCTGCATTTTCCATGCTCAAAAAACAAGCATTTGGCGCCATTTCCCGGATCGATCCATGATCGCTCCCCAGAACATAATGGCTCTTTCCGCCAATCAAAAACAAAACCGTGGAATCCACTTTTTCCAGCGGCAAGGCCTCCATCAAGTGCTCCCGCTTTTCGTAGATTTCCTGCAGGTTGAAGCGCCAATCGAGAACTCCTGGCTCTTTCCAATACAAATTCTTGAGTAAGAACTGCCCCGTGCCAGAATCCGTCACATAGTTTGCCAAACGCGACTCGGCTTCCTTGCGCGAGGTACAGTGCAAAACATCAACAGCAAACAAGCCCTTGAACACCTCGTCATGATGGGGAGGATATGCCTTTACGCCCATATCGGCCACCACCATCTTATCGATCAGAAAACTATACTGCTGAGCGAATCGCATGATCGTTTTCCCACCCATTGAATGGCCTATCAGCCGAACGTCTCGCAGGCCCAAATTAGCCACCAATTCAAACAGGTCATTGGCTAGCACATCATAATTCATCCCATGCTCGTGTGGTGAATGACCGTGATTGCGCTGGTCTATAAGGTAGACCGTATGGCTTTGAGCGAATACACGTGCGTGCGTTTGCCAATTATCTGAGCTGCCAAACAAGCCATGTAAAATCAACAACGGCGGGCCATCGCCCATTACCCTATGGAAGAGATTCATGCGCCTTGAGTTTCGCGTTTATACAAGCTCACCGCATTTTCCAGGCCCCAATACAGGGCATCACCAATAAGCGCATGGCCAATGGAAACCTCGAGCACGTTAGGGACCTGTGCCACGAAGTATCGCAAGTTGACAAACGACAAATCGTGACCCGCGTTTACACCCAAACCATATTTTCCCGCCTCGATAGCCGTGGTTACAAATGGCAAAACAGCCGCCTCACGATCTGCCGCGTAGCCTGCAGCATAGGACTCAGTGTACAACTCTATACGGTCGGCACCGGTAGATGCGGCATGCTTTACGAGTGAGGGATCTGCATTTAAAAAAATACTAACCCTGATGCCTGATGCCTGGAGTTGAGCTACAACTCCTGCCAGAAACTCCTGATGTGCAAGAACATCCCAACCGGCGTTGGACGTGATTGCCTCGGGTGGATCGGGCACCAATGTGACTTGATGGGGGTTCACTTCAAGTACCATCGCCAAGAAGTCGGCTGATGGGTAGCCTTCGATATTGAATTCGGTGCTGACAACCTGCTTTAGCTGGTAAACATCGCTTCTGCGTATGTGCCGTTCGTCGGGTCTTGGGTGCACCGTTATGCCATCAGCCCCGAATTGTTCGATGTGCCGCGCAGCCTCAACCACATCAGGCACATTGCCGCCGCGCGCATTTCGCAATGTGGCTATTTTATTAATGTTTACGCTTAGTTTCGTCATTGAAGTTCTTACTCGAGCAAAGAAAAGCGCATTCGCTGTGCAACACATCATTTTCTTGCAATTGAACCCCACAAAAGTGCCCTGGCGGTGAATCACTTGGCGGTGTGGATAAGTTGGCAAACTTTATAGAAGTTCGTAAATGAAAAATGCAACTTTTACTCCTCCTTGTCGGTTTAACATAGCAGGAACTTAAAAAAAGCACACAGTGATTACTTCACGCAAACTACTAACTTCTGAGATACCCACATTGAGCGCACTGGATGAGCCATTGAGTGCGTTGGATTTGATGGATCAATTTCACATCTCTCAGTTGCCTGTCCTGGAAAACGGCAAACTACTTGGTTTGATCACAGAGGAAAACTTAATGGATTTGGAAAGTTTACAAGGCGACCCAGCTGGACTGCCACTTAAACGCGTTCACGTTCTTCCTGAGACACACATATTAGATATCCTCAAACTTGTAAGCGAACACCGTCTTAGCATTGTTCCCGTGGTTGACGCTGAGAATAATTATATGGGCTCGATACGGCTGCAAGACCTTGTAGAGCAAATGACCGAGATGCAAGGCGCCTCCCAACGGGGAGGCATCATTGTGCTTGAAATGTGGGACAGGGATTACAGCATGCAACAGATTTCCCGCATTATTGAAGAAAACAACGCAAAAATCTTGAGTACTTCTGTAAGCCCCGGTGAAGATGGCAAGATTGAAATAAACATCAAAATCAACCAACCAGACCTAAACGCCATTGTGAGCAGTTTTGAGCGTTTTGGCTACCAGGTAAAAGCTACCTTCCAAGAGATGGTTTACACAGAAGAACTGCGCAAGCGATACGACGAATTGATGAGAATTCTCAATATTTAATACAATCCCACAAGGGTTGAAATCTATTGAAGCCATTCGTGAATTACGAATGGCTTCTTTGTTTATTTGCAACTCAAACAAACGAACA
Source organism: Chryseobacterium gleum (assembly GCA_945869405.1). Lineage (GTDB taxonomy): Bacteria > Bacteroidota > Bacteroidia > Flavobacteriales_D > Sanyastnellaceae > JAIBBG01. The sequence continues at coordinate 36,200 of CAMBPD010000002.1, forward strand.
GTGAAAATTGCCCTCTACGGAAAGCGTTTTGGTGAAGAATTTACCGACAGCATAGAAAAGCTTCTCGATGCCTTAGTGCGCCGTGGAATAGGCGTCATGGTTCATGAAAAGTTTTACCTTTTCTTGTCTCAGAAAGTAATGCTGCCATCGAACATAGAGATTTTTCGAACCACAGAAGAGTTGCAGGAAGCGTCCTACCTGCTGAGTGTAGGTGGGGATGGCACATTGCTCGAAACAGCGGCAATCATTCGTGATACGCGCATACCCGTTTTGGGAATCAATACGGGGCGTTTGGGTTTCCTATCACCCGTTTCCGGCAATGACATTGACCAAGCGGTAGAAGCACTCGTGAACAAGGATTACACCCTAGACAAGCGCTCCCTGATTGAGGTGCGCAGCGCCCAGCAAGATTTCGGCGATTTCCCCTATGCGTTGAATGACGTAACCATCACCAATAAGCAACGCAGCAGCATGGTCACCATTCATGCCTACGTGAATGATCAATTCATGAGCACCTACTGGGCCGATGGATTAATCGTGGCCACACCAACCGGCTCAACGGCATACTCTCTTAGTTGCGGCGGACCGATAGTGTTGCCTGAAAGCAACAACGTCATACTCACTCCAATTGCTCCGCATAACCTCAATGTTAGGCCTTTCGTTTTACCCAACACAGGGAAGGTTTCTCTTCGCGCTGAGGGCCGAGAGCCAAACTTTACACTCACACTCGACAGTCGAACGTTTGTTATTGACAATGAAACCATCATCGATTTAACCCGTGCGAATTTTGAGTTTTACATGATTAGCTTACCCGGATTTGGATTCTTCAATACCATTCGTCAAAAGATGGGTTGGGGACTGGATGCCCGAAGTAAGCGAGTTTAACAGAACCTTTTTTTTGACCCTGCCGTAAGAAGGCAATAGATGAGTAGACGCTGCGTTGCCATATCCGTGAAAACAATAACCACATTGCTTCTTGTTGTGCTGTGTTTACCAATGCTTGCACAAAAAAACAAGTTCGAGCGCAGTAAGGATGTTGGTTTGTTGTGGGGTACTAGTTACTACGTCGGTGAGGTAAATCCCTACACCCACTTTGGCACCAAGCTCAAAAGTGGCGGAGGCATTTCTTTTCGAAACAATTTCAATCGCCGCTGGACGCTCAAGTCGAGTGTTCTCTACCACGTAGTTGAGGCATGGGATGCAGACAGCGATGACCCATGGATTCGCAACCGAAATCTCAGCTTTCGCAATCAAATTATTGAAGGCAGCTTGCAAGGCGAGTTAAACTTTTTCAACTACCAACTTGGCAATCGAAGATTTCCGGTTTCCCCTTATTTATTTGGTGGACTTGCCTATTACCGCATGCGACCTATGGCTCAATACCGAGGCACTTGGTATGAGCTGCAACCTCTGGGCACGGAAGGGCAAGGAACAGAATTTGGAGAAGAAAAATACAAAACCACCATGTTTTCTGTGCCATTTGGCGCAGGAGTAAAGACTAATCTTTGGGCAATCTTCGGGTTGAGTATTGAATGGGGTGTGAGAAAAACGTGGACAGATTATATCGATGACATTTCTGGCAACTATGTGGATCCAGGCTTGCTGGCAGACCTCAACGGAGAGCTAGCCGCCATTCTTTCAGACAGGAGTATTCAACAGGAGATACCAAATGCCGCCGGCAACAACAATAGTGGTCTTCAGCGCGGCGATAGCGGGCGGAAAGACTATTACTTCTTTTCCATGATTTCCCTCAATATTCGCCTCGACAGAAAGGCCACTACGTGTTGGGAACACGAATAGTCAACAACTTCAATTTTCAACCATTTTTAGCAGTCGGAACAGGGTCAGAAAACGCGTATTTTTGCGCGTTACGGAACGTTTTATCTGAAACCGACTCCATGAGTTTATTGGACACTATAGACAAATCGCGGGTGCCTCAGCACGTAGCCATCATCATGGATGGCAATGGTCGTTGGGCGAAAAACCAGGGAAAAGAGCGTGTTTTCGGTCATTCGCATGGCGTAGAATCTGTTCGCGCAGCCCTCAAAGCGGCTACCCAAAGCGGGGTTAAATACCTTACTCTCTACGCATTTTCAACCGAAAACTGGAACCGACCGAAAGAAGAGATTGACGCCCTAATGAATCTGCTTGTGCACACCATTGTAGGGGAATTACCGGAGTTGGATGAGAATGAAGTGCGCCTGCATGCCATAGGCGATCTGGCGCGGCTGCCCTCCGATTGTCATAGCGAACTGAAACGAGCTATGGAGCACACGGCACATCACAAACGCGTTAATCTGATTCTCGCGTTGAACTACAGTGCACGTTGGGAAATAACCAATGCTGTAAAGCAAATTATCGAGGCGGGCATCGGTACCGAAATGATTACCGAAGATCTTTTCGCCTCTAAACTTTCCACGGCTGGCTTTCCTGATCCCGAGCTACTCATACGCACAAGTGGCGAGGCGCGCATCAGCAACTTTCTGCTTTGGCAAATTGCTTATGCAGAGCTCTTCTTCACACACACCCTGTGGCCCGACTTTCGCGAAGAGGATTTCTTTGCTGCCATTGTCGATTACCAATCTCGCGAGCGTCGTTTTGGAAAAACGTCAGAACAAATCGCTGCAGAGTCGATCACTGCACCCTCAACCCATGAAGCGTCTCATTAACCCCTTGCGCGAGCTTGTATCGCCTCCATTTCGCCGTATCCTCTGGGAAACGCACATTCAGCGTGTCATTCTTATGGTATGCCTATTCTGTGGCTCTCTAGCCGCGAGTTCGCAAACCATTATCGGCAATCAAGTCGACTATGCCGCACCTCTCAACTATCGTATCGCAGGAATCACTGTTTTGGGTGCTGAATACACCGATGTGCAGGCAATAAAACTTTTTAGCGGTCTGCAAGAAGGTGATGAAATAACCATACCGGGCGACGCCGCATCCGATGCCGTGCGCAAACTATGGAAGCAACGTCTTTTTACAGACATCGGTATCTATGCTGCAGAATTCCGCGGAAACGATGTGTACCTGGTTATAAGTCTGCAGGAGTCACCCCGTATGACCAAGTACGTCATAAACGGCGTGAAGAAATCTGAGGCAGACAATTTGCGCGAAAAGCTTGACCTGCGCACCATGACCATCAGCACGGACAATGTGAAGAACAATGCCTCGAAGACTATAAAAGACTATTACATCGATAAAGGATATTACTCGGCAAGCGTAAAAATTACTGAACGCAATGACGTGACGTTACAAAACGGAGTCATTCTCGAGTTCGACGTGAACACAGGTGACCGGGTGAAAATTGAAGAGATTGTCATTGAAGGGGCAGGTATTGCACAAGAAAAAAAGGATTTCTTGTTTATCAAGGGGAAAAAAATGCGTCCGGTGATGAGTGTTTCCTCCATCAAACGCACAATGAAAGAAACCAAAGAGCGTGATTGGAGTCGTGTTTTCAAGTCTTCCAAATTCATGGAAGAGAAATACGAGGAAGACAAACAAAAGGTCATAGCCAAGTACAACAAGAAAGGATTCAGAAATGCCAAGATTGCATACGATTCAATTTACACCATCAATAGTGAACGCATTGGTATCTTCATAAAGATTGAAGAAGACAAGCGCTTCTATTTCCGTGACATCAACTTTGTAGGCAACACGAAGTATACTACGGGCCGTTTGGATAGTGTGCTGAATATTCGGAGGGGTGACATTTACAACGTTGAACTACTCGAAACACGACTCAATTTCAATCCCCAAGGCATCGATCTTTCGTCGCTCTATACTGATGATGGTTACCTTGCTTTTTACGCCTTCCCGGTTGAAACACTAGTTGAACCCGATAGTATAGATATCGAGGTGCGCATGAACGAAGGCAAGCAATTTCGTATTGGGCGAATTGGCATCAGCGGAAATACAAAAACCAACGACCATGTGATTTTTCGAGAAATCAGAACCCGTCCAGGTGAATTATTTAATCGCAGCGACATCATTCGAACGCAACGCGAATTGGCCTCGTTGGGGTACTTCAACCAAGAAGCATTCGACGTTCGCACCAACCCTCGACCGGAGGAAGGCTTGGTGGACTTGGAATACGTGTTGGAAGAAAAACCCAACGATCAAATACAACTTAGCGGAGGCTGGGGAGGCGGGCGTGTGGTTGGATCACTCCAACTGAGTTTCACGAATTTCTCGATGCGTAATTTCTTTAAAAAAGAATCGTGGAGCCCTCTTCCAACGGGCGATGGACAGCGGTTGTCGCTCAGCGCATCATCCAACGGCACTTTCTTCCAAGCTTATAATATTTCCTTCACAGAACCATGGCTCGGCGGTAAAAAACCAACATCGCTCACGGTTTCTTCCAGTATTTCCAGACAAACGAATGGTCAGCTTAAAACCCTGCGTCAAAGCGACCTCGACAACAACTCTTTTTTGAGAGAAAACTACGCTGTCGGCGACGACAATCCCAACTTGCAAGAGTTGAAGGTAATCGGCGGCGCCATTAACATTGGTACCCGCCTTCAAAAGCCAGATGACTACTTCGTCTTGTACACTGGTGTGTCGTATCAAAAATTCATTCTCAACAATTACCGCGCATTCTTCGGTGATTTCTCGAATGGCATCGCGAACAATCTCGCCTACAACTTCACCCTTTCGAGAAGCTCCACTAGCGAACCTATCTACCCCACATACGGCTCACAAATCACCTTTACTACGAAGCTCACACCGCCGTATAAATTTTTTGCTGAGCGATTTGGCGGTAAGACTTTTGACTACGAGAACATGACACAAGGCGAACGATTCAAGCTTGTGGAGTACTACAAAATGAAGTTTACCGCGCACTGGTACACGGCACTTAACAAGCACAAAGACCGCAAGTTTGTGCTCCATACCAATGTTGGTCTAGGATTCATTGGTTCATACAATAAGGAACTCGGGTTGACTCCCTTCGAGCGCTTTTACATGGGCGGTGTTTATTTGAGCGGATTCCTTCTCGACGGTCGCGAAATCGTTAACCTTCGCGGATACGACGACTTAACACTGACCTCTCCTAACCAAAACACCGGAGCACCGGCAATTGCCAAATACAGCGCTGAATTGAGGTACCCACTTTCTACCAATCCAAGCGCAACTATTTTCATGATGGCGTTTGCTGAAGCAGGCAATACTTGGAGCGATTTGCGGTTATTCAACCCCTACCAAGTTTACCGTTCGGCTGGAGCAGGCCTTCGTATTTTCTTGCCTATGTTTGGCTTACTCGGCTTTGATTACGGATGGCGTCTCGACGATTTGCCTGCCTATCCAAACATGGCTCGCGGACAATTCCACTTCTCCATCGGCATGAACATGGGAGAGCTTTAGAAACATTACTTTCGTACTCATTATGCTAAAAAAAGTATACTCCATGAAACTTGTCGCCACTGGTTTTTTCATTGTGATGGCCTTGCTGAGCCAAGCTCAAAAGTTTGCCTACATAGACTCAAAATATGTTCTTAGTCACATTCCCGAATACCAACAAGCACAAGCTGAAATAAACAAGCTCAGTTCACAATGGCAAAAAGACATTGAGAACAAATACGAAACCATAGCCAAGCTTGAGACCTCATTGCAGGCAGAGAAAATATTGCTCACCGACGAGATGAAGCAAAAGCGTGAGCTAGAGATTCAGACCAAGCGCCAAGAAGCCAAAGACATGCAAAAAAGTAAGTTCGGCATCAACGGCGAACTATTCAAGAAACGGGAAGAATTGGTGAAGCCCATACAAGATCAAATCTATGAGGCCATACAAGAGGTAGCCTCTACGAGTGCGTTGATGGTGGTGTTCGACAAATCCTCGGACAGTAACATGCTCTACACCAACCCTAAGCACGACATAAGTGATAAGGTACTCAAGAAAATGGGATTGAAACCAGGAGAAACACTTGATGATGAAGAGGGTGGCGAAGGTGGTGAGATTGATGAAGATGGACAAAAAACAGACAGCAAAGCTCCCGGTGCACCAGGAAAGAATGCGACGCCGCCCAAAGGAGGTGAGCGCGTACCGATAAAAGATAAATAAGAGAGTATACCTACATTTGGCACGAAAATTCGAAACCGGATTTTCGAGATTTAATTTTTCGCTATGATCAAAAAAACATCACTTATCACTTTGTTGTGCGCAGTCACATTCGCCACACAAGCACAAAAACTCGGTCACATCAACGGACAAATGCTCGTAGAGCACATGCCCGAATACAAAACGGCCTACGACGAGTTGAGCACCTATAAAAAGCAATACGAAGATGCGTTGCTTGCAATGCGTGCCGAGTATGAGAAACTAATCGAAGACTTCAAGAAAGTTGAGCAAACCGCTCCAAAAGTGATTCTCGACACGAAAGTGAAAGAGATACAGACCAAAGAGCAAGGCATCTATGACTTCCAAGAACAAGCAAGCGCCGACGTATCTGCCGAAGAGCAACGGAAGGTTGCACCCATATTGGAGAAAGCCAAGCTTGCGATTGAAGAGGTGGCTAAGGCCAACAATTTCGTTTACATCTTCGACGCAGGAGCAGGATCGATGCTCTACATGGGCGGTGATGACATCACAAAATTGGTTTGCACCAAAATTGGTATTGCTGATTTCACGAACGAAACGAAAGAAGCACCAAAAAAATAACAGAATACTTTTTTCTATGAGGCTCGGAGATATTCCGGGCCTTATTTTTAGGCCATGAGCAAGGAAAACCCTATAGGTATATTCGACTCGGGTATTGGCGGGCTGACAGTTGCAAAGGCTATCCAACGCTTGCTACCCAACGAGTCATTAGTCTATTTCGGCGATACCGCCCACCTACCTTACGGAGACAAATCAAAAGAACTGATTGCTGAATATGCGGTCAGAATTACTCGATTTCTCCTCGAAGAGAAAAACTGTAAAGCCATCGTTATTGCATGCAACACGGCATCTGCTGCGGCATACGAAGCACTTCGCGATACCTATAAAGGGTCAGTTCCTGTAATAAACGTAATTGACCCGATGATTGAGGAAGTTATTGGTGATGACACCATGCGCAAAGTGGGTGTCATCGCAACAAAAACTACTGTCATCAGCGGTGTCTATCAAGAAAAATTTGCACGCCGAAAACCAACCCTAGAACTCTGCGCACTTGCTACGCCACTTCTTGCTTCTATGATTGAAGAGGGGTTTTATAACAGCACCATCAGCGAAGCGGTATTGAATGAATACTTGCGCAATCCAATGCTGGAAAACATCGATGGCTTAGTACTGGCGTGCACGCACTATCCACTTATCAAAAAAGAGATAGATAACTTTTTCGGTGGTAAAGTCCGGATATTCGACTCTGCCGAAGTGGTGGCGAGAAAACTCAAGGGAATTCTCGAAAAAGAAAACCTCCTCAACATTTCACGATCGCAGGAAAACCAATTTTTCGTCTCCGATTACACCTCTGCATTTGAAGCGGCAACCAAAATTTTCTTTAAAGAAGAAATCAGATTACAACTCTCTCGTTCATGACTCTACTGAGTCTGTTTTGACCTCCTCTGCAGAAGAACTAGTCTCTGACGCTTCGTCTTTCTTGGGGAAGAATCGGCGCTGAAAGAGCATTATTAATACGATACCCATCGTAATACTTGCGTCGGCGATATTGAAAATCGGCGGGAAAATTTCTGAGTGCTCCAGTGGGTCGCTCCACGGCCAACATGCAGTGATATGAAACATATCCACAACGTTGCCCATCAAAGGCTTAGCGTAGCCCTCGTAGTTGAGCTCGGCCTTCCCAAAGTACATCGTGTAATCATTAAAGTCTGCATCGTAGGTAGAGCCGCGATCGAACATAAGACCGTACCCTAAGCTGTCGATAATGTTTCCCATTGCGCCTGCCACGATCATACTCACACAAAGTACATAACCCCAATGCGCCTTTTCCTTGATTAAACGATACAAATACCAGGTGATACCAGATACCACCACCAAACGAAAAACGCTGAGAGCGAGCTTACCCGCATCCCCAGGAATCATCCAACCGAAAGCCATGCCCGGATTTTCCACGAACTGCAGATCTAACCAACCTGGTAAAAGTGTTTTACTCTCTCCGTAATGGAAATTGAGCTTCACCCAGATCTTTAATGCCTGATCAAGGATAAGTACTGTAAAAATGGTGAGGAGTGCTTTCTTCAAGGAACAAAAGAAAAAGGAGTGAAAACGATTGGCTTCTATAGCCTACGATTTCACTCCAATGTTTTCAAAAATTATTACTGCATGTTCTTCGCCTCGATGCTCAAGGTAGCGTGAGGAACCAAGCGCAGGCGCTCCTTGGGAATTAACTTACCCGTTACTCGGCACATGCCATAGGTCTTGTTCTTTATTCTCAGCAGCGCATTCTCGAGGTTTACAATAAACTTCTCTTGGCGTGCAGCCAACTGAGAGAGTTCTTCACGATTCATTGTCTCGCTGCCGTCTTCCATCATTTTAAATGTTGGGGCCGTATCGTCGGTTGAATTATCACCATCATGCGAGAGTGATTGCTTCAACTCGTCCAAATCTGCCTTTGCAATCTTCAACTTATCGAGCACTAGAACTTCAAAATCTTTTAAATCTTTGTCTGAATAACGTAAATCAATCATCCTCTTCTTTTCCTCCTCTTTTATCATTGGTGCAGCGACAACTGCGGGTTTAACTTCCTCCTTCTTTAGTGCGGGAGCTGGTGTAGGCTTTGGTGCTGGAGCTGGCTTGCTCACCACTGCAGGTTTCGCCGCTGGAATTGCCACAGGCTTTACTGCGGGTTTTACAACGGCCTTTGCAACAGGCTTAGCAACGACCTTCACTGTCGGTTTCACTGCCACCTTAACAACCTTCACCGGCACGATTTTCTTTGCAACCGTCTTTTTGACTATGCTCTTGGCCACCGCTTTCGTTGGCTTCTTAGCACTGATTTTCTTGTTTGCTGGCTTACGAATTACCGCCTTCTTCGCAACAGGTCTTTTGGCAACCGCTTTTTTCGCAACAACCTTCTTAGCAACAGCCTTCTTAGCAACAGCCTTCTTCGCAACAACCTTTTTCGCAACAACCTTTTTTGCAACAACCTTCTTCGCAACAACCTTTTTTGCAACAACCTTTTTCGCAACAACTTTTTTAGCCGCTACCTTTTTAGCTACTGGTTTCTTTGCAATTGGCTTGGCGACTTTCTTAACTGGCTTCGCACTCTTTTTTACTGGTTTAGCCGCTTTCTTCGGGGCAGCCTTTTTAGCGATTGGCTTTTTTGCCAAGGCCTTTTTAGCTACGACCTTAATCACCGGCTTGCCCGCTTTTTTCGGGGCAACCTTTTTCACTGCTTTAGCTACACTCTTTTTTGCCACTGGCGTCGCTGTTTTCTTGACAGGCTTTACCGGCTTTTTTGCTGGTGCAACAGACTTCTTTACTGGCAATGCCTTAGCAGGAGCCTTTTTCACAGGCTTCTTAGGTGCAGGCTTTTTGGCTACTTTTTTTGCTGCCATGGTTGGTGTGTTAGTTTAGTTTGAAAAGTGCAATTTTTGTCGATTTACCTTCCTCAATTTCAACATCATATCCCTCATCAAGGGTTTCCATCAACTCAAGGGCCTCGGCCAAAATCTGAGTGCGAATATATTCTGAATTCGATGCCACCGCTTCACGAATTGCATCGCTTGTTATTATTTTCACGTTTATACGGTCAGTGACCTCAAAACCAGCCTCTTTGCGGAGATTTTGTACGCGATTTACTATCTCCCTAGCCACACCTTCGTTACGCAAGTCGTCGTCCAACATGATGTCGAGGGCCACCGTAAGAGGACCGTCGTTGGCCACCTTCCAACCCGGTATATCCACCGGTATAATTTCTACATCTTCCGAAACAAGCTCAATGGCTTCACCTTCGATAGAGAGTTCAAATCGACCTTTTGTCTCTAAAGCGACAATAATCGCATCGGCCTGCTCCGCGGCAAAAGCCTGAACAGCCTTCATGTGCTTACCGCACTTCTTGCCCAGCGTTTTGAAGTTGAGTTTGAGGTTCTTCACAATACGTGCTTGCGATTCATCCACTAAATCCAAGTGCTTCACGTTGGTTTCGGCAAGTATGATGTCGGCCACAGCTTCAATGCGCTGCTGGTCTCGGTGCTGAAGCACAGGGATGCGGATGGCTCTTAACGGCTGGCGAACGCGCAGATTTTCCTTCTTCCGAATAGACAATACCATGGAAGAAATCTTTTGTGCAAAATCCATTCGACTTTCCAACTCATCATCAATCTTCGACACATCGGCACGCACCAACAAGCTCAAATGGACCGACTCATAATTCAACCCCATGTTTACCTGAGTTGCTTTCGTGCGGGCTGTTTCGGTAAGGTTTCGGTACAACCAATCCGAAAAGAAAGGTGCAAATGGCGACGCCAATTGAGCTACAGTCACCAGGCACTCGTGCAGTGTCTGATAGGCCGCTTGCTTATCGGTGCTCAACTCTCCGTGCCAGAAACGCTTACGCGACAATCTCACATACCAATTGGATAGATGCGCATCCACAAACTCCTCTATTGCCCTGGCCGCAGTGGTCGGGTTGAAATCGTCGAGGTTCTCTGTAACCGTGCGCATCAGGTTATTGAGCTTGGATATAATCCAGCGATCCAGTTCGCTGCGGTCGCTGAGCGCTATAGTGTTGTTGCCATCAATTACGTAATGGTCGATATTGGCATAAATGGCGAAGAAGCCATAGGTGTTGTATAGTGTACCAAAGAATTTTCGTTGGACCTCGGCAATGCCCTCTAGGTCAAACTTCAAATTATCCCAAGGCTGTGCATTGGTAATCATATACCATCGTGTAGCATCAGGCCCGTACTTGGCCATGGTAGTAAATGGGTCAACCGCATTGCCCAAACGCTTCGACATCTTGTTGCCGTTTTTATCGAGCACCAAACCATTCGAAATAACATTTTTGTAGGCTACTGAATCAAAACACATGGTTGCGATTGCGTGCAGCGTGTAGAACCAACCGCGAGTTTGATCGACTCCTTCGGCGATATAATCAGCGGGGAAGGCTTTTCGTGTATCAATTAGTTCTTTGTTTTCGAATGGGTAGTGAAGCTGCGCATAGGGCATTGCTCCGCTGTCGAACCATACATCGATTAGATCCGACTCGCGCTGCATTGGTTTTCCCGAAGGCGACACGAGCACTATTTCATCGGCATACGGCTTGTGCAAATCGAATTGATCGTAGTTGGCCTTGGTGTTGTCGCCAGGCATAAAACCCTTGAGCGGGTTTTCCGTCATTACACCTGCCCCTACACTCTTTTCAATTTCCAGCTTCAACTCCTCTGCGCTTCCCACGCACATCGTTTCTTCTCCATCGGCGGTGCGCCATATAGGCAGGGGAATTCCCCAAAAACGAGAGCGTGATAAGTTCCAATCGTTCGCGTTTTCCAGCCAATTGCCAAACCTGCCTGTACCGGTCGACTCGGGCTTCCAGTGAATGGAGTTGTTGAGCTCTACCATACGATCTCGAACCTGCGGAACCTTGATAAACCAAGAGTCGAGGGGGTAATACAAGATAGGCTTGTCGGTGCGCCAACAATGGGGGTAATTATGATCGTATTTTTCTTTCTTAAATAGTTTGTTTTCGTTTTGCAACTTCAGGCAGATGCGTTCGTCGACACTCAGATAATTCAACTTTGAGGTGTCTTTGATGAAGCCTCCTAAACTGGCTTTTTGACGTTCCAATTCAATGGCCTTCTCTGCTTCAGAACAATAATCTTCCTTCACATATTCCTCTCCATACAGAAATACCCCATCGCTCACCTGGGGCAAGAATCGACCTCGACGATCTACGAGCGTCAAGGAGTCAATCCCATTTTGTTTTGCTATACGAAAGTCATCGGCACCAAAAGAAGGCGCAATGTGTACGATTCCTGTGCCGTCTTCGGTGGTCACAAAATCGCCAATGATCACCCGAAACGCATCACCTTCAGGCTGCACAAATGGCAACAATTGATGGTAGTGTGTGCCTTCCAAATCGGCTCCAGTGAAGGATGCGGCGACCTCGTAGGGCACTTGCTTATCGCCTAGCTTGTACTCTTCGAACTTCAATTCGTCTTGGGCAGTATTGAAATACTTACTCATGAGTGCCTTGGCAAGCACAACTTGCACGAGGGCTCCAGAATAGTGGTTGATGGTTTTTACTAAAACATACTCAATGCTCTTTCCTACTGCAAGGGCGGTATTGCTTGGTAGTGTCCAGGGTGTAGTTGTCCAGGCAAGGATGAATGTTGGCAGACCAGATGCCTTAAGTTGCTGAAGTGGTGTTTCCTTCACTTCAAACATCGCTACCGCAGAGGTGTCCTTCACGTTCTTGTAACAGCCCGGCTGATTGATCTCATGCGAGCTGAGGCCCGTGCCTGCGGCCGGTGAAAAAGGTTGAATGGTGTAGCCCTTGTAAAGCAAGCCCTTGTTGAACATCTGCTGCAACAACCACCATACACTTTCAATGTATTTATTGTCGTAGGTTATGTAAGGGTCTGTCATGTCGACCCAATAGCCCATAACCCGAGTGAGCTCTTCCCACTTATCGGTATACTTCATCACCTCTCTTCTGCAAGCGAGGTTATACTCTTCGACGGTAATTTTCTTACCAATATCTTCCTTGGTAATACCAAGAGTTTTTTCTACTGCAAGTTCGATGGGTAAACCATGAGTATCCCAGCCGGCCTTGCGCTTTACCTGCTTTCCATTGAGTGTTTGATAGCGACAGAAAATATCCTTGATGGTGCGCGCCATGACGTGGTGAATACCTGGCATGCCATTGGCACTCGGCGGACCTTCGTAAAACACAAAAGGATTGTCGGCACTGCGTTCATCGATGCTGCGCTGAAAAATGTGTTCTGATTCCCAAAAGGCACTCACTTCGTCGGCTATTGCCGGCAACTGAAGACCTTTGAATTCGCGATATACTTGAGCCATGATAGGGTATGGAAAGGTGCGCGAAGATAGGAAGAAAGGGTGAAGCGGTGAAGCAGTGAAGGAGTAAGCCCCTCGATACTATTTCACTATTTCACCCTCTCACCATTTCACCATTTCACTAAACTTTAGATATCTTAATCATATTCGTCATGCCCTGCTCACTGATGGGCATTGAGGCCAGGTGAATGATGAATTCACCTTCATTGATGAGATTATTTTTCTTGAGGAAGAAGCGAATGTCGGCAATGGTTTGGTCTGTGCTCACCATTTTATCGTAGTGAAAAGCGTGCACTCCCCACACCAAGCTCATCTGTGTAAGAATTTTTTTGTTGCTTGTGAAAACGAAAATATTCGCATTGGGTCTCCAACTCGAAATGCGGTAGCCTGTATATCCGCTAAACGACATGGTTACCAGCGCAGAGGCCTTTACACGAGCTGCTAATCGGCAGGCACTGTAACATACGCTGTCGGTCATAAAGCGACTGACGTCAATATCAGTTGGCATTTCTTCATTGTAATAAATGCCCCCGTAGGTCTCGGCTTCCGTGATGATGTTATTCATGATTCTGATGGCCTCTGAGGGATATTTTCCTACGGAGGTTTCGCCACTGAGCATCACCGCATCGGCGCCATCGAGCACTGCGTTGGCCACATCGGTAACCTCGGCACGGGTTGGGGTCATGTTTGTAATCATGCTCTCCATCATTTGAGTAGCTACGATTACCGGCTTAGCTGCCGCAACACATTTTTTTACAATCTTCTTTTGGATGAGCGGTACTCGCTCTAGTGGTATTTCAACGCCTAGGTCGCCACGTGCAACCATCACTGCATCGGATTCGCGTATGATGTCGTCTATCTGTTCAACGGCCTCAGGTTTTTCAATTTTGGCAACAACCTTCGCGTGCTTGTTTGAGCGCGCAATTATTTCTTTCAGTGCCACAACATCCGCTGCATTGCGAACAAAGGACAGACCTATCCAATCGACATCATTCTGCAAGGCAAATTCCAAATCCGACAAATCTTTCTCAGACAATGAAGGAAGAGAAACCTTCGTGTTGGGCAGATTTAATCCCTTTTTCGACGAAAGCGGACCTCCTTGTACAATTAAACACTCAACAGTATCCAGGCCGTTGGTAGACAAAATATTCATTGCTAGCTTGCCGTCGTCGAGCAGCACTCTTTCTCCAGCTTTTACATCTTGAGCAAACTCTTTGTAATTGGTATAAATAACCTTGTCGGTTCCTATTTGCTTTGTGGTTGAGATGATGATTTTATTGCCCGCAACAATTTCCACGCAGCCATTTTCCATTTCACCCACGCGGAGTTTGGGGCCCTGCAAATCTGCCAGTATTGATGTGTTTATGCCTAGTTCCTTATTGATTTCACGAATGTTGTCGACTACCTTTTGATGGTCTTCATAGGAGCCATGCGAAAAGTTTAATCGGGCCACATCGAGGCCATTGAGGATCATCTGCTTGAGCACTTCTTTGGAGCTACTGCTCGGGCCTATGGTGGCCACTGTTTTTGTCTTGTTCATGGGTAGAATATCACCTGTCTTCATCGAGCAGGTTACTTTTAAATTTTAGCTTGTCGACATTTTGCAACTGAAAAGCCAGGACAAGTTTGGTTTCTCGTAATTCGTTAAAAAGCGCCTCCATAGTCGACTCTGACGGCTGCTCGATTTTCAAAATATAATCGAACTGAGCCATGTCGGGCATGAATGTGCCTTCTGGTGTTTTATTATCGATCAATGTGAACACGGTATGATCTACCGGGTGCACCCAACGAAACCTGGCATGCTGAGTGGTGGAGCGTTTTCCCTCGGCTACAGCATCTTGAATGCGCACAAGGCGCCAACCCATTTGTTTGTTGAGCGACCAAGCCAAGCGATAGTCTTTTTCATGACTACTTACACCGATGATTTCGAAATCATATTCTTCTTCTATTTCGAGGGTGTGAAAGGCCACTTACTGTATCATTTACAGGCAGACTATTGCTGAGGTTGCTGAATGCTAAATTCGATGTAAAACTGCTCTATGCAACAGAGCCATTAGAAAACTTATACGCTATGGCTGTTGATAGGTAAGTGTTGGCTTTGCATGTAGGGTCTTTAAGCTCACTTTTCGCCCCAAATAAAATGCTCTGTTGTCTGATTGGTGGCCGGCTGGAAATCCGAAAACCACAGGAATCTGCAGCCTCCTCCCTAAGTCGGCCAAAATTTCACGTTCTGTTTGGCCCCAAGGATTGTCGGCAGGAAAGCGAAACTCGGTTGTATTGTCCTTCATCTGCGTGAACCCTCCGCACACCAGTGCCTTTACACCTCGCAAAGCGCCTGCGCGATACAGCCCCCAGAGCATGCGGTCGAGGTGATACAGCATTTCATCTACGTCTTCAACAAACAGGATTACATCGTCGATGGGCCGCCAAGATTCGCTCGCTAGAATGCTGTAAAGCACTGATAGGTTTCCGCCCATGAGGTAGCCAGACACCTCCTCCACTTGCGCGTCTTCTTCCGAACTGAATGACTCTAATTCTCCGAAAAGTGCCTTTCGTAAATTCTCGATCGCTTCAGGTGTGGCGTCCGGAAATGAAATAGGCATCGATGAATGTATGGTCGCAAATCCACGCGTGTTGAGGTGCGCGTGTAAAACAGTGATGTCGCTGTAGCCGGCAATCCACTTGGGTGAGCGAAGGAATGACGACCAATCAATAGCGTCCACCATTTGCACAGTGCCATAGCCTCCCCTGGCGATAACGATAGCCATAACCTCAGGATCGTCCAACAATTGTTGCAAGCCATTGCCGCGCTCTGTGGCTGTGCCTGCCAACTGAAAATGACGCGTATGAACCTGTTCGGCAACCTTCACGCGCAACCCCCAAGAGGCAAACAAATCGATTGCAGGTTGCAGCTGCTCTTGGCTTACCCAACGAGCGGTGGCAGCGATTCCAATGCAATCGCCTGATTTTAGAAAAGGAGGAATCTTGTGTAGCATCTCGAAACTATCTTGCGCTCCAAATCTGCACAGCGCACGTTTGCATACAGCAGGCGACGTCAATTAGTTTTACACGTCACTCTCAACAGTACCTATGAGCGATCCGAAAAGATATTTAGTTACCTCTGCCCTTCCCTATGCGAATGGCCCTTTACATATTGGCCACATTGGCGGTGCATACCTAAATGCTGATATTTATGTGCGTTACCTCCGATTGAAAGGTAAAGATGTGGCCTTCATTTGTGGTAGCGACGAACACGGTGCAGCCATCACGCTTCGAGCGAAAAAAGAAAGCAAAACACCTCGAGAGATTGTGGATTACTACCACGAACTAATGAAACAATCCTTTAGTGATTTTGGTATTTCATTCGATATATATCATCGCACATCATCCGACGAACACAAGGAGATGTCGCAAGAGGTATTTAAAAAACTTGAGGCGAAAGGAAGCTTTGAAGTGGAGACATCGCAACAATACTTCGATGAGGAGGCCAAACAATTTCTAGCCGATCGCTACATCACCGGTACATGCCCGCACTGTTCGAATGACAAAGCCTATGGCGACCAGTGTGAAAAATGTGGTAGATCACTAAGCCCATTGGAGCTCATTGAGCCCAAATCGACGTTGAGCGGCAGTAAGCCGGTGCTAAAAGAAACCTCGCATTGGTATTTGCCCATGGCTCATCACGAATCGTGGATTCGCGACTACATAGGCAAAGGCGAATTTCAAGGCAAGCACCATCACGACCCCAAGGAATGGAAGGCCCATGTGGTGGGTCAGTGTATGAGTTGGGTAGATGGTGGCCTACAAAGTCGCGCCATGACCAGAGACCTCGATTGGGGAATACCCGTGCCGGTGGCTGGTGCCGATGGAAAAGTGCTCTATGTATGGCTCGACGCTCCTATCGGATACATCACCAACACAAAAGTATGGGCCGACAAAAACGGGAAAAACTGGGAAGATTATTGGAAAAGTGATGATTCGCGTCTCATCCACTTCATCGGAAAGGACAACATTGTTTTTCATTGTATCATTTTTCCAATCATTCTGAAAGAGCACGGTGATTTCATTTTACCGTATAATGTTCCTGCAAATGAATTCATGAACTTGGAGGGAGATAAAATTTCCACCTCGCGCAACTGGGCCGTATGGCTGCATGAGTATTTGCAAGATTTTCCCGAGCGCCAAGATGAGATGCGCTATGTGTTGTGCTCTATCATGCCCGAACAGAAAGACAGCGAATTTACCTGGACCGACTTTCGTGACCGGGTCAACAATGAGTTGGCTGACATACTCGGCAACTTCGTAAACCGTGTTTTTGTTTTGATGCACAAGTACTACAATGGTGTTGTGCCCGAGGTAAGTGGACAGGCCACTGAAGCAGAGTTGGCCGCGAATGAAGAAGCACGAAGGGCATTTGAAGCTGTTGGCAAAGCTATTGAGCAATTTAAGTTTAGAGAAGCACTAGCCGAAGCAATGAACATCGCTCGTGCCGGCAACAAGTTGCTCACTGAAACGGAGCCATGGAAATTGATGAAAACGGATAGTGCCGCCACGGCACGTATTCTAAACGCATGCCTTCATATGGTTGCGGATGCGGCATCGGCCCTTAGCCCCACTTTACCTTTCACCGCTTCCAAAATAATGGATGCCCTGCACTTGAAGCAGAGAGGCTGGGAAATGGTAGGGGAAAGCGAACAACTAACCACAGGGCATACGATAGGACAACTCCCCATTTTGTTTGAAAAAATTACAGATGACATGGTTGCCGCGCAAGTAGGCAAACTCGCACAGCGCCAAACAGAGAATAATGCGTCGGCAGCCCCAATACAGGAGACCATTGACTTTGAGGCATTTCAAAAAATGGATTTACGGGTTGTCAAAATTTTAGCAGCGGAGGCCGTACCTAAAACAAAAAAACTCTTGAAGCTCACGATCGAAACCGGTGTGGATACCCGCACCGTAGTGTCTGGAATTGCCGAGCATTACACCCCGGAGGAAGTGGTAGGGAAACACGTTCTTTTCCTGGCGAATCTCGCGCCGCGATCCATCAAAGGAATCGAAAGTGCAGGTATGATACTGATGGCGGAAGACCTGCAGGGTCAACTTTCTATTTTGAGTCCGGAGCGTGAAACCGCCGCAGGCTCAACCGTGAAGTAAACATTACGCCTGCGGAGTTTTGGCAACTGTTGAGTTTCCTTGATGCGTTTGCGCCTTCTTTTGTTCGAAACACACCTTACTCAGCGCGCCAATTGCGGCAGAAAGATCTTCCATGCTTTTACCTTCGGTCATTATTGTGACTGCAAAAGCCGCTGAGCCGCGGTATACGATTGCCGACTCATGAAGCTGCACCAAATCGTTGGTTGTAAACCGCTCACCGAACTTGTGCGCAACCTTGGTGCCTGAAGGAAACCCTTGCAAAATGCCTCCTTTAAATTCCGATTTCGTAAGCAGGTCTAACGCGTATTCTGAATAGAGTGAGCTCAAGTACGATGCGTTGTAGAGCAATCGAAAAAACTTGGAAACGTCAGAAGCAGCTAAACGATAATACACATCCTCTGGGTCTTGAATGGCGATAGAAAGCTTCGCAAATAGGTTATCGTAAATAGCTCTGTCGTAAATGGAAAAAAGCAGGCTCGTTGCATTGTTATCGCTGTAGAAAATCATTTGTTCAAGCAACTGCTGCACCGTGTAAAAAGTACCTATCTGCAAAGGCCTTTCCACAGGAACAAACACCTTTAACGTATTGCTCGAGTTGAACTGAATTTTTCTTTCCAAAAAGGACTTATCCCGTTGTGCTTGCTTTAAAATCGTCAACAATAAGGGAACTTTCAACATACTGCCGGGATAGAAGAGCTCATTGCCATAGGCCGATGTCCAATGCAGCGAGTTCAACTCTTTGTAGTAGACAGACGCCCGTGTAATTTTTCCTGCTACCTTTTGGCTATCGATGTAGGCGGTCAACTCTTGCTTTAGACCTTGCAGCGCATCGCTTTCACAACTTACATCCGCAAATAACATTGGCTTGGTGAGGGAGGGAGAATTATCTCGAACAATAGAAACCTCATCACACGGAATATTCGAACGATTGGCGACCAACTCTTTTGCAGGGCTATCTACTTTCATTCTCTCACTAGCTTCTAAAGCAGGTTTCATGGCGAACCAAGTTGCACAAGCCGTTAAGATCATGCCCAAGAGCATAATCGCTATCCATTTTCCACTATTCATACATTTCCTACAGGTTGGTTACCCTTTCCAGTGGGTATCGGTTCAAAAGTAGCATTCAGTTCGCCTGCGCTGCTTATACAGTTCATCATTGATTTACACACTCTTGAATTGCCAAATCCAAAAACGGTGTTCAACAGTTTGAGGCGCAGTAATTTCCGCTCCAATCCAATACACTAAAAAGGTCGGATTTCTTGGGTTATGCTTTCGTTAACCCTTGTGACAACAAGTAATTCGCAATTTGAACGGCGTTGGTAGCAGCCCCCTTGCGCAAATTATCGCTCACAATCCAACAATTAATTGTGTTGAGCGCCGACTCATCCAAGCGGATACGGCCAACAAATACCTGGTCTGAATTGTTTGCATGAATCAAAGGCATTGGGTAGGCAAAACTTTCTGGCTCATCGAGGACTGTGATGCCCGGAAATTGTGAAAGTGTAGCGCGGATCTGGTTCACATCGGGTGTCTGTTCAAATTCTATATTTACCGATTCACTGTGACCGCCCATAACGGGCACACGCACACACGTTGCAGTAACCCGTATGGATTCATCCCCTAAAATCTTCTTGGTCTCATGGACCATCTTCATTTCTTCTTTGGTATAACCATTCTCCATAAACACATCGATTTGTGGAATTAGGTTAAGGTCGATAGGATACCGGTAGGCCATTTCGCCTTCAATCCCGTTTCGCTCATTCACCAGCTGATCGACTGCCTTTTTTCCTGTGCCAGTGACACTTTGGTAGGTGCTCACCACTACGCGCTTCACCTTGTACAATTGATGCAGCGGCTGAAGAACCATTACCATTTGGATGGTGGAACAATTGGGGTTGGCTATTATTTTATCCTGCGCTGTAAGTGAATGTCCGTTTATTTCTGGGACTATGAGCTTCTTCGTTGGGTCCATGCGCCAAGCAGAAGAATTATCGATTACCGTAACACCCGCTTCCGCGAATTTGGGAGCCCATTCCAAACTCGTGCTTCCGCCTGCACTGAACAGAGCAATTGACGGTTGCATAGCAATCGCATCTTCCATAGATACGACCTTCCAATCGCGTCCGCTCCAAGACAGCACTTTACCAACTGACCTCTCTGAAGCCACCGGGATAAGTTCCGTTATGGGAAAATTCTGCTCCTGCAACACCTCGAGCATCTTAGTCCCTACTAACCCAGTAGCACCTACGACAGCAACTTTCATGTGTAAACAATTTGGCTTCGAAACTAAGGTTAAATCGAGCCTTATGCTATGTTTGAAGAATGAAAGCAATTGGACTCTTTGCGGTGCTTTGCGCGGTGCTCGTGGGTACCGCTCATGCACAGTGGCAAGATGATTTTTCGGACGGTGATTTTTCTGCCAACCCCACGTGGCTAAGCAACACCAACGTGTACTCCGTGAACAACGGAGTTCTGGAGCTCGATAACCCAGCTCCCGACACACAGCTCCCAAACATATCGTCGATATACACCGAAAGCGCATTCTCGTCGCTCAACAACTGCGAATGGCGTTTTTCCATTGACCATGGTTTTGATGGTAGCGCAAGCAATCAAAGCCGAGTTTATTTGCTTTCCAACAACCCTGCAACATCCTTCTCGGGCATAGGCACCTCAGGTGTTGTTGGATACTACCTTCTGTTTGGCGAAGCAAATAGCGCTGACGTTATTCGATTCTATTACGACGATGGCGCCTCTGTAGCCTTATTGGCTTCGGGCACTACATCGTTGGTTGGCTCTTTCCAAGCAAGCGTTCGCGTTAGGCGCAGTGCCACAGCCAACTGGACGCTGGAAGCAGATTTTTCGGGTGGACAAGATTATAGCCTTGAGGCGGCTTTTATTGAAAACACACTTACCTCAAGTGCGTATTTTGGAGTGATCAACAAGTACACATCCAGCAATGCGAACAACTTTGCATTCGATAATTTTTATGCCGGGGAAATTGAAGTGGATACAACGCCCCCTAGTGTGTTGAGTGCAACGCCTATATCCCTAAACGCCATCGACGTTCTTTTCAGCGAGGTCGTTAATTCGGCCACAGCCACAAATTCCTCCAACTACAGCATTGCGAATATCGGCGCGGCACTCAGTGCGACTATAGATGAAAACAACGGTGCATTGGTGCATCTCACAACACCCGCATTTCTCGCCAACACCGTGTACACACTCGGCGTTCAACAAGTAAGCGATATGAGCGGCAATACTATGCCACTGACCAACCTTATAGAGTTCAACTATTTCGCTCCCATAGCAGCTCAATACCGTGATGTTGTATTTAACGAAATTTTAGCCGACCCTTCACCTTCCGCAGGACTTCCGGAAGCAGAATTTGTGGAACTCTTCAACCAGCATTCAGAAAACACTTTCAACGTTCAAGGGTGGAAGTTTGTGAACTCAACCACAGAAAAAATACTACCCAATACGACCATTGCACCCGGAGGTTATGTCATTATTTGCGACATGAGTAACGTGGCGTTGTATGAACCCTATGGAAATGTAATTGGAATAACATCCTTCACCGCTCTCACCAACACAGGAGATAGCCTCACCCTCAAAGACAACAACAACCAAGTGATTGATGTTGTCGTGTATAGCGATGATTGGTTTGAAACCGATACGAAGCTCGACGGGGGCTGGACACTGGAAATGGTCAATCCAGAATTGCCGTGTGCCAATGCCGCCAATTGGCGAGAAAGCATCGCTCCAACAGCCGGAACCCCAGGCGCTGTCAACTCACAGTTCAGCACGACTCCCGATATGACTCCTCCTGTAGTCTTATCGATTGTGGTGGTCAATACAGAAACCATTGCAGTTACCTTCTCAGAGCCTATGGACACCAGCAACTGGAGCTCACTCTCGTGGGATGTGCAGCCCTTCAACAGTGTGGTGAGCGGTGTGTGGAGTGCACAACTCGACGTTGTAACCTTGGTGCTTCAATCCCCTCTCTTCCCCTCCAACTTTTACGACCTCATGATGACGGGTATTTCTGATTGCAGCGGCAATGAAATCGCTGCTGTGAATATTCCCTTCGCATTAGGAGTTGCTCCTGTTTCTGGCGACCTCATCATAAACGAAATTATGGCCGATCCTGATCCGAGTATCGGTGCTCCCCTGGCCGAATACATCGAACTACGCAACAACTCTAACAACCTTCTCGACCTCACCAACCTGCGCATCAATGGTGGCTACTTCACTACACAGGTAACCCTTGCGCCGAATGAATTTTTAATCGTTTCCGATACCGAAAATAGCACGGCCTTTAGCGCGTCGATACCCACCGCCTTCATGGAGAGCTTCCCGGGATTGACCAATAGCGGAACCATTCTAAGCCTCTACGATGATGAAGTGCTCATCGATCAACTACAGTATACCATCGAATGGTATCGCGACGATTCCAAAATTGACGGGGGTTGGACGCTCGAAAGAATAAACCCGCTAGCCACATGCAGTGGCCGTTACAACTGGCGAGCGAGCAACGCTCCGTTTGGTAGCACCCCAGGAACTGAAAACTCCGTCTTTAGCCTTGCCTCCAATGGCTCTCCCGTAATTTTTTCGTTTGGTGCGCTCACCGATTCGACGCTCTACATCGCCTTCACGGAATCGATGGATACGCTGAGTTTTTTATCGTTGACAGGCGAAATGGGCAACGGTGTAGTTGCCAGTAATCCGAGTTGGAATATCGATCGCGATGTGCTCACGCTCACGACCGGCACAGCATTGGTGGCTGAGCTAATCTATGTACTCGAGCTCACGGGATTGACCGATTGTGATGGTGTTGCTTGCGCTGCATCTTCGCTCACATTTATACGCGGACTCGCCCCGAGCGCGGGCGACATCATCATCAATGAAATTATGGCCGATGGCAGCGACGGCGAACAAACGGCTAGCCCAGCTATCGATTTCATCGAGGTGTTTAACCAAACCAACCATCTCATCGAACTTACACGATTGAAAATTAACAACGGATTTTTTGAAGAACAAGTGCTTATTCAACCAGACTCCTTTTTAATCATCACCGATACCGACAGCGACCCTGCACAATTTTTTGCTTATCCCAATGTGGTTTACATGGAGGGCTTCCCTCTGCTCACGGAAGATGGAACGCGCATTCACTTAATCGTCGATAACGACACATTGGAAACTATCCAATATTCGAAAGCCTACTACAACGACCCCAGCAAAGAAGATGGCGGATGGTCGATGGAGCGAGTGAATCCGGAAGACCCTTGCAACAGCTACGATAATTGGAAAGCATGTGTGCGTGCGCAAGGGAGCACTGCTGGAAAACGCAACAGTGTGCTCGACCGAACTGCCGATTCCTCGCCGCCTCAATTGCTTTTTGTTCTTGCCGAACCAGCCAATGGTATGACGCTCGTATTCAATGAGCCTCTAGAAACTCCCGGGCCGGACATTCTTCAATGGACAGTCAATGGCATTCCCACCGATGCAACCTCGGCCATAGTAACCGGCACAGAACGCAATGAATTAGTAATGACATACGGCACTATGAGCGCAGAAAGCGTGTATTCATTCACTCTGCAAGGAGCGACAGATTGTTGGGGCAATG
>CAMBPD010000003.1 GCA_945869405.1 Chryseobacterium gleum
AGTCACCGGACTGGCGTTGAAAGAGCCACACTAAATTGGAGACTCGCTGGCGCCTCCATTTTCAACACCGTCGAAATGAATAATCCTGGAGAAGATTGGCAGGCCTTCATTCCCGCCCAATCCACAGGCTCTGTGGTTGAGTATTACATCGAAGGCGAATCGATGAGTGGAAAAATTCAAGTGCGTCCTATGCCAGCACCTGTTGGCTATTGGAGCTTTACTGTTTTGGGAGAATCCATCGGATTGGAAGAGATTGGCGCACCAAGCATTAATCGAGTTTACCCCAATCCAGCATCTTCGATCACCTGCATCGAATTAAAAAGCGACCGCACGAGCAATTCAACACTTACTTTGGTGGATCTATTGGGGCGCACTGTGCAAACCATTCACGACGGATTCATACGATCGGGTGAATCTTCGTTTTTCTTCAATGCCGAACTACTTGATTCGGGTATCTACCGAGTAATAATTAAAACCAACAACGGTGTGCAATCGATTCCAATAATGATCAACTAAACTTGACAACAAAAAAACTCATATCCAACGATGCCATTGCCACGGCCACTCGGTTACCAAAAGACAACTTGCTTGTCTCATTGCTCACCAAGGTCGCACGCATTGAGGAGGTAAACGAGTTGTACGCCAGCATGTGCGAGTCGCCTGGTTTAGACAGTATTGAAACTTTATTTTCGCACCTCGACATTGTACTCGAAATAGATGAGAAACAACTAGAGAGTATTCCACGCTCCGGGCCATTTATCGTGGTAGCCAATCATCCGTTTGGCGCATTAGACGGGCTAGCGATGATTCTTGCCATCGCGAAAGTTCGACCCGACTTCAAGGTTATGGCCAACTTTCTTTTACAAAATGTTGAGCCCATAAAAGATTATTTCATTGCGGTTAATCCGTTTGAGTCGCGCAGGGAAGCATATTCAAATGTTAGTGGTATCAAAGCAGTCAGGCAGCACCTCGAAACTGGAGGAGGTCTAGGCATTTTTCCTGCAGGTGAAGTGAGCACATACCAAGGCGACATGAATAAAGTGGCCGATAAAAAATGGGCGAGTTCCGTAATCAAAATCGTTCGGGGTGCATCGGTGCCGGTGATTCCATTGTTTTTTGATGGAAGCAACTCACGCATTTTTCATTTACTTGGAATGATTCATCCCAATTTGCGCACACTCGCACTGCCCTCGGAAATGCTCCGTAAGAAAGGCGATACCATTCGAATGAAAATCGGGAAACCTATTCAAGCTAAGGAAACTGAAATGTTTGTGTCGCTCGATCAATATGGCCGGTATTTGCGTGCCAAGACGTACGCCCTCGGCAGCTCCTTCGAGGTTAGGCGCGACTACTTTCGGCTCTTTCGTATTGCTAAAACGCCAGAAGAGATTATCTCTCCGGTAGATCCATCGCTCATTCTTCGCGAAATAGCAACGTTGACAGACTGCAAAACGCTTAGCTACGACACATTCGATTGCTTCGTCGTAAATAGTGAACGTATACCCAGCATTTTGCGGGAGATTGGTCGCTTGCGTGAAGTAACTTTTCGAGCAGTTGGTGAAGGAACCAACAAAAGCATCGACTTGGATGAGTACGACTTGTACTACAACCATCTCATTTTGTGGGATCGTAAGGCGCAAAAAATTGCCGGAGCCTATCGTGTAGGTAACGGAGCGCAAATCATGCAGCGTTTCGGTAAACGTGGCTTTTACATTTCCTCGCTTTTCCGCATGGATTCACAAATGGATTCATTGCTGGAGCAGAGCCTAGAGCTTGGGCGGTCATTCATTGTGAGTGAGTATCAAAAACACAGACTTTCTTTGTTCCTGCTTTGGAAAGGAATCCTTTACTACCTCCTATCGAATGTGAATTTCAGGTACATAATTGGCCCGGTGTCTATCAGCAATCAGTACCAAGAAATTAGTAAAGATTTAATTATCCAGTTCATAACCAAACACTACTTCGATCATACGTTATCTGAACACGTAACGCCTAAAAATGCATTCAAGCCAAAGGTTAGCAAAGTAGATACAGCCGCTTTGCTTGATTCTACCCAGAGCGACATAAAGAAAATGGACCGCATTATCAGCGAAATTGAACCCACGAGTTTTACGATGCCTGTGCTGTTGAAGAAATATCTTCAACAAAACGCGAAGATTATTGCATTCAACTGCGATCCAAAATTCAATAATGCATTGGACGGGTTGATGTATTTGGACATGATGAATTTGCCCGCGGACACCATTGAAACATTGCAACGCGAAATGGTGATTTGATTGGGTCGAATAACCTAACTTCCGCTCTCAAATACATCCAATAATGACCAACCGTAGAAAATTTATCAAGGCTTCTGCTGCAACAGGGCTTGGTATTGGCCTAGGGGCTTTTTCACGTTTCTTTTCACAAACCCAATCAGTAAACACTGCGGAAACTAGTCCGCAAGTATTTACCGAAGGCCTTGTTCTTTCCACCTGGGATGCAGGCATACCAGCCAATGCAGCGGCCTGGAAAGCTATGCTCGACGGAGGAAATGCACTTGACATGGCAGAGAAGGGAGTGAACGATACAGAAGCAGAGCTCTCGAATTCAACGGTAGGCCTCGGTGGCTGTCCAGATCGTGATGGCCATACAACATTAGACGCCTGTATCATGGATAGTGCAGGCAATGCGGGCAGTGTTATGTTTCTTGAACATATAAAACACCCCGCCTCCGTGGCACGGAAAATAATGGAGAAGACACCGCACGTAATCTTGGTTGGTGAGGGCGCGTATCAGTTTGCCCTTGCTGAAGGGTTTAAACACGACGATTATGTGAGCGCTGATTCCCAAAAAGCCTGGCAAGACTGGCTTAAAACAAGTCAATACAAGCCCATCATAAACATAGAAAACCACGACACCATTGGTCTTCTTGCAATGGACGCAAGTGGTGACTTGGCGGGTGCCTGCACAACGAGTGGCATGGCCTTTAAAATGCATGGAAGAGTTGGCGATAGCCCAGTTATCGGTGCAGGTTTATATGTTGACAATGAAATCGGCGCAGCCACTTCAAGCGGGTTGGGCGAGGCCGTAATACGCACGTGTGGTTCGTTTTTGGTTGTAGAAATGATGCGCCAAGGAGCTACACCACAGCAAGCCTGCGAAGAAGCAATAAACCGAATCAAAATCAAACATACCAACTTCGAAGATTTTCAAGTTGGCTACCTCGCGGTAAACAAAGCGGGTGAAATTGGAGCCTTTGCGATTCACCCCGGTTTCACCTATTCACTTCACAAGTGGGGAGAAAACAAAGTGTATAAATCGAAGAGTTTGCTAGAATAAGCAGAAACTACAACTTAATCATCGCACCGCGCACGTCGGCGAGCACAGTTGCTGGTCCACCAAAATGATCTACGATACGCGTATTTAGTGACCAAGCTTTAATACTGTTCTGAATTTTAATACGATCATGCGGATCAACACCACCAACCATTACAACGAGTTGGGGGTGGTTGTTTTCTATGAACTGAAGTGCCTGTGCTAAAACAACCGAACCTGAGCAAATGAATTCTGCCTTTTCCAATTGTGCTTTCACATTACTAACGATGTAATCGTGTTTACCAAATACCAACACTTGAACGGTGTCTACATTGGCGGGGGATGATTCTATTAAGGCAAGTTCCATTTTCTTTACGGCTATATTGCGAATGTAAAGAATGTATTGCCCAACCTTATTCACAAAAACTCAACAATCGTGCGACTGAAATCCATCTTAATGCTTTCCAGGCCGTTGAATCTTTTCATAGTAGCAATCACTATGTTTCTCACGCGCTATGTTGTACTTGTGGATGTGTTGGGAAAAGGAGGCAAAGAGGACTTAGCGCTCAGTCATTTGCACTTTACCTCACTTGTGTTGAGTGCTTTGTTAATTACGGCCGCGGGAAACGTAATCAATGATTACTTCGATCAAAAAGTCGACAAAATCAACAAGCCCGAAAAAGTCATTGTTGGTAAAACGATAAATCGGAAAGTAGCCATACTCGTTCATCAAGGGTTAAATACCCTAGCATTTCTATTGGTTTTCTGGGTGAGTTGGAAAACACATTTTTGGCAGCTTCTGATATTCCCTAGTGTAATTACATTTTTGCTTTGGTGGTATTCACCCATCTTCAAGAAAAAACCGCTGATTGGAAATCTACTTGTAGCGCTATGCACAGCTTCAGTACCTGTTTTTGCTGTCATTTCCGATATCCATATTCTTGGTCACTCCTTGCGCAATCATTCACATGTCGGCATGTCGCTTTATACCTACGCTTGGCTCTGGGTGCTGGGCATTGCCGCGTTTGCGTTTGTACTAACGATGATCCGCGAAGCGGTGAAGGATGTGCAAGACTCACCGGGCGACAGCGCGGAGCAATACAAAACGCTACCCATTATTTGGGGAATACAACTCACCAAGCGCTATGTCTTAGTGTGGATGTTTGTTTTCTTCGCAATGACCGGATGGTGTATGTCTAGAACAGATACCTTCAATGATTTAATCTGGATAGCGTCATGCTTAGCATTGCCGATGGCCATTGCACTTATCCAAGTAATGCGCGCTACAACCCCTGAAAGCTTTGGCCGAGTGAGTCGTTGGATAAAATGGGTGATGGTTGGTGGCTTGTTACTTATACTAGCCCTCCTGCAATAGAGATTCTTTGCGCGGCACTCGCATGAGCAATACCAAGCCAATAAGGAAGAAGACAATCAATGCCAATATGCTTGCGCGCATGCTTCCGAACGTTCCTTCAATGTAGCCGAATGAAAGCAAGCCAATGATCAATCCAACCTTCTCTGTGACGTCGTAGAAGCTGAAAAACGATGCTGTATCCTTTGTGGAGGGCAGCAACTTGGAGTAAGTGCTTCTAGCGAGCGATTGTGTTCCACCCATTATGAATCCAATTGATGCAGCTGCCACATAAAATTCCATAGGCGTATAGACAAACCAATAGGCAACCACACAGATGAGAGCCCACACCACAAGAGCAAGTATCAGTGTGGGCAGATTACCGAGTTTTCTACTAACCCAAGAAAACGCAAATGCTCCCGGAATAGCGATTATCTGCACAAGCAACACGGCACCTATTAATTGGCCATCTGCAAGACCCATAACCGTTTTACCGGTTTCGTCGACACGTTCAATTTCTTTGGTACCGAACAAGGACGCCATTTGCATTATGGTCTGTACTCCCATTGAGAATACAAAAAAACTCAATAAGTATCTTTTCAAAACAGGACTATAAGTGAGTTGATTCCAAACCTTCTTCAATTCTCTGAAACCATTATTAAGCACAGCGCGCGTCATTTTTTTTCCTGTTGAATTTTCTGGCAAATAAGCAAACGTGTATTGCGCAAAACCGGCCCACCATATGCCCACGGTAATAAAGCACCACTTTGCTGGAATTTCAAACACCATTATCATTACCAGATTAATCACCAACAAAAGCACACTTCCCACATAACCGAGCGAATAACCTTTGGCGCTCAGCTTGTCTTGCTCCTCCGTAGAAGCTACGTTGGGAAGAAATGAATTGTAAAGCGCGTAGCTGCACCAAAACCCGATACACGCCAGCATGATGCTGAGCATACTCCATTCCAGATGATGCACATCAAAAAAGAAGAGAGAAGCGCAAGAAGCTGATCCGACGTAGCACGCCCATTTCATAAAGAACTTTTTTCTTCCGAGATAATCCGCCAAACCAGCAATAGTGGGTGCTAGAATACATACTATAACCATACCCGCCGCCAACACGTAGGAGAGCGCTTCTGTATTCTTGTAGACACTTCCGAAGAACAGTACATTGTCTCCTTCCGCTCCATCTTCGGCAGTGCGTGTAACAGCGCTATAAAATATCGGGAAGATTGCAGTGCTAATAACCAAATTGTAGGTCGAGTTTGCCCAATCATACATTGCCCATGCACGTTGCGCCCTTGTTGTGATTTTCATGGCATAAACATACACTGCCCCTTCATAGAATCGCACCCCGACCAAACGCGTTTTATTACTAGCGCATGTATATTCGAACCGTGGAAAAAACATTCGATATTGTGATTGTTGGTGGAGGCATCGTGGGTGCTGCCACATTGTATAAAATACAAGTTGCATACCCGCACCTGAGCATTTTGCTTCTTGAAAAAGAAGCACATTTAGCTAAACATCAAACGGGCAACAACAGTGGTGTAATACATTCAGGATTGTACTACAAACCAGGTTCGTTGAAGGCTATAAACTGCGTAAACGGTCGCCGAGAACTGGTTCGATTTGCGAAGGAACATGGTATCAAGCACGACATCTGTGGAAAACTCATTGTAGCCACCAAGGCCTCGGAGCTTCCGAATATGGAGAAAATTTGGAATAACGGCATTGAGAATGGCATTGAAAATATGCGCCGTGTGACCAAAGAAGAAATCACAGAGATTGAACCTTTCTGCGAGGGTATTGGGGGGTTGCATATAGGGTGTACGGGAATAATCGATTACCGCGGAGCCACCCAAAAAATGGCAGATATCGCACTATCGAAACAACCCAACAGCGAAGTGCACACCGATGAAGAAGCGCTATCCTTTGAACGAGAAGGGGAACACACACGGGTGGTTACCGCGCGCGGAACCTATAAAGCGAGAAGAATGATTTTTTGCGGTGGCCTTCAGGCCGATCGCTTGGCAAGAAAAGATGGTGTTGACCTGAAAGAGAAGGTAGTTGGTTTTCGAGGAGACTACTATGAGTTAACTGAAGATGCGAAACACAAAGTAAAGCATCTTATTTATCCCGTTCCTAATCCAGACTTTCCATTTTTAGGAGTGCACTTTACTCGCATGGTAGATGGTGAGATTGAATGCGGACCCAATGCGGTGTTTACCTTCAAGCGGGAAGGCTATGGCAAGACCGATTTCAATCTGCGTGATACCATGGACGCGCTGAGCTACATTGGCACATGGCGTCTTTTCATGAACAACATGAAATTTGGCATCGACGAATACCGGCGAGCTTTTTCAAAACGTCTATTCTTAAAGACACTCCAAACCTTGGTTCCCTCGCTCACCATGGACGACATCCATCCGGGAAGAGCTGGGGTTCGTGCCTTGCTGTTGCGGCAGGATGGCGACACGCGCGACGATTTCAGAATAGAGTACACAGACCACAGCATACACGTTCTTAATGCGCCATCTCCGGCAGCTACAGCGGCATTGGCCATCGGAGAGAACGTTCGCGAGATGGCCGAACAACATTTCGGATTGAAGTAATTGAATGGCAATAAAAAAGCCTCTTCGATTGAAGAGGCTTTTTTGCTTTGTTTTGACAACCGATTATTTCTTCGGTTCAGCCATTGCTATTGTTTTTGTGCGCTTCGCTTTTTTACCTTCAGCTGGTGCCGCTTCAGCAGTACCACCCTTTTGGCAGCATGAGCCACCTGCACTTGCAGTACCCTTGCTGCAGCAAGACTTTTCCGTGGCAACTGCACCAGTGGTTTCGCACTTTGCTCCTGTTTGAGCCGCAGTTTTCTCGCACTTAGCCTTGTCGGCCTCAGAGCATTTCATTGTTTCTTGTTTTGAAGCTGTGCTTTTAGCTGCAGCGTTCTGACATTGGGCACTGGCCACTCCGCAGAAAGCAACGAAGGCCAATAGGGCAAAGAACTTTTTCATTGTATTGTTTTAAATTATTACGTGATCGTTTTTTGAGGATATAAATGTAACCCTCTGTGCGAATATACACTCAAATTTGAGTCTACACACGAGTCAGCCGCAGGTAGAACTATTTTTAACATTGAGCAACTATCGACGCATGTTACCTCATAACTCTCTGAACGTTCTGGAACCTTTGCTGTATTAAACCTAACTTGCAAATGGCTTCACAGCTAAGTCTACTACAAAGTAAATGTCTGAAAGGCAAAAACATACACAAAGCACAGCTGATACAGGCGCTCCTGCACTTAAGATAAATCCAGCGCGCGCCGATGAGTTTTTGAAGGCGCTTGATAAGCGGCCTAAAGACCAATTGGCATTTATCTACCAAGCCATTATCGTGTCACTGCTTGCCCACATCTTCATTTTGTTTGTGACTCAAATGCTTACCGAGGACCATCGAGCTACTGAAGACGAAGTGATCTATGAAGAACTCGCAATGGATATGCTCAGCGAAGAACCTTTACCCGAAGAACAACAGGAGCAGCAGCAAACAGATCAGAATGCCGCATTGCGCAACCTTGTGGCCAACGAAAACTCTGAACGCACTTCGGATGCTCGCAGCTACCGTGGCATGAGCACTTCTCAAATGAAGGAGCAGGTATCCAATGATTTAAAAGCGATGGAAGCCGAAGAATTTGCCAAACTCAAGGATGGTTCTCCCGACTACACCGTCAAACAAAAATCGGAAGGAGGTCAACAAGAGAAAAGCAGCTTCCAAAAAGGTGAGAACGACTGGTTTAAAGAGCAGCAGAACAAAAGCTACAGCGGTCCGGTAACAGCATCATTCAATATGAAAGGTCGTGAACCGTTAGACAATCCCATTCCCACCTATCGCTGCAAGACCGATGGGGTCGTAGTTATCTTAGTGAGCATCGACGAAAGCGGCAAAGTAATAGAGGCCAGAATCAACGAGACTAAGTCCACATCAAACGAATGTCTTCGAGAGGAATCAGTCAATTATGCAAAGAAGTGGAAATTCGACTACAGCAGCAGCAAGCGCAAGCAAGACGGCACCATCACATTCACATTCAACAAGCAGTAACAACCTAGGCCCCTTCCGCGTATTCCTTCAAATAAGCAAAGTGAGGAGTAAGGTGTCCGTCGAGCGTTGTTTCCGTTGCATGCCAAATAATCTCCTGTAGATCATCAACACCCAACATCAATGGCAACACGTGCTTAATTAGTTCATTGCCGAAATCCTCGGATGCATCCTTGGGCAGTTCACAGGGCAGATTATCAATTGCCATGACGCAAATAGCCTCTGGTAATTTCCAATCGCACTCTGCACCTGTTCTTGGTTGATAGCCATACAACGGATCCGAAATCTTGGATGCCCTGAGGGTCGAAGCAATTGGTCCGGCAACATCACAACTTATATCGGCAATGACCTTACACCTCCAATCTGCATCATTCATATCAGCCGCGCTCAGCAGGTAGGGGTTTCCCGAAGCCCACAAATGACAAGCTAAATACAAATCAGCCGTTCGCACTGTTTCAGCAAGCGTTGATTGATACGCCTGCGGGTTGTTGTAAAAATCCGCTTTATCGAAGCCTCCTCGATCCTTTCTGACATAATAATCTTGAGTATCCAAATGCGCGTATACCGGCTGGCCAAAACTTTCGCTCAGCAACTCACCCTCTGTCACTTTTCGCAAAGGCAATAACTGGAGAATCTCAGCCGCTCCATTGCCTACTCTGCCAAAGCCGGTAACTACAATCTTCATGTTTTCGGGCAGTTTCACAAGAGACAGTTGCTGTTCCATTTCAACTCGATCTGCGCATTCGTATGGCGGTTTAATTTCGTACAAACCATGCTTTAACCCAAACGCTCTAAAAGCGTGGTAAGCCCCTACGATACCGGCATAGCGTCCAAAGCCAATTAATCTTTTTTTGCGTTCATCTTTTATCACCTCATAATCGATGAGTCGGATTTTTTTGTTCAGAATTGCCCTGAGCAATTTGGCGTTATAGGGTTGCTTTTTAAACGTATGAGAGAAGAACATGTAGGTCTTGCCATCGATAAGCATAGGGAGTGGCACTTCTTTTACCCCGATGATAAGATCACAATCGGACAAGTCCTCTTGAAGCGCTATACCATTGGCCTCATACTGATCATCGGTGAACCGGCGAATGGAGCTAGGCTGGGCCACGACCACTACGTTGAACATAGATTTTACGGCAGCGCATTGCTCTGGCGTTAGCGCCACACGATGATCTGGGGGCACCTTGCCCTCACGAATGATACCTATTTTCTTGATTTTCATTGAATCAAACTTTCGACAAAAATACCTTGACTGTTGCCGTATGACCGCCACAACAAAAGAAATGCTCGATGCATGGCGGACTTTAGCATTTAATTGGTTGGAACAAGCGCTACATGTGCAATGTTCTTTGAAATTATTCATCTTCAGCGCAGCCCATGGGTTGTGTTAATTATAATCTTGGGCCCGTTTCCCGGATTTGACAGCAAGAAGAATAGCTGAGTAAGCATGCAGAGCGTTTTACAGTGAGGCTCTGAAATATGAAACTGTAAGTCAGAAATGACAACACTTCCTACGCGCTTGCAGCCTAATCACCGGGTGTGATTATGCCTAATCTCGAATTGGATTCGGGACAAGCACTGTCTCGTCGGCTGACCCCGCTCTTGGTTACCGGCAATGAGGCTTCATCAAAAAGAGATCGCAAAAGCCGAAGCTTGTAGGTAATTGTTAAAAAACTCAAGCTAAGTGTGTTGTTTGGTTGTCTGTAGCCTGACTCACATCGAAAACCAATTACAGAATAAGCATGTAGAAACCTTTGACATTCCTTGTTTGGACGTGGGTTCGACCCCCACCGGGTCCACCAAAAAATGAGCTTCGGCTCATTTTTTATTTTAGGGCAATTAGCTCAGTTGGTTCAGAGCACTACCTCGACAAGGTAGGGGTCACTGGTTCGAGCCCAGTATTGCCCACCACGATTGTCTTCAAAAGAAAGAGCCGGAAAAACAGGCTCTTTCTTTTTCTATTCGTTTTCCTTTTTCCGGAAATCAAAATTGTATGAAAGAGACGCTACGATGCCATGGTCATACTTACTTCCCGATCACTCCATAGCAGGAAGTATCGGTGCCATGCACGTTCCAAAACCAATTCTCACTCCATCGCGCTCTGCATGCCCGCTCATAATAACTGTATCACCATCTTGGATGAACGTGCGCTGCGAGCCATCGTTCATTGCAACGGGCTTCGTTCCTTTCCAAGCAATTTCGAGCATGCTTCCATACGAACCTTCATGAGGCCCGCTGATGGTGCCGCTCGCAATCATGTCGCCACAGCGAATGTTGCATCCATTCACGGTGTGATGGGCCAGTTGCTGGGTCATGTTCCAATACATGTATTTGTAGTTGCTGTTTGAAACAACCGTTTCTTGTCCATTTTCTGGCTGAATAGCGACTTGCAGATTAATAGCGATATTCTTCTTGCCATCGTATTCCAGGTATGGCAGCACCTTAGGGTCTTGAAGGGGGCCGGGCACTCGAAACGGCTCCAAGGCATCCAATGTAACTACCCAAGGCGAAACGGTTGACGCAAAGTTCTTGGCTAAAAACGGTCCGAGGGGAACATATTCCCAACGCTGAATATCGCGAGCGCTCCAGTCGTTGAAGAGCAACATACCGAAAATATAATCGTCTGCCTCGGCTGTTGTAATCCTTTGCCCGAGTGGTTTTCCATCAAACGTTACAAAGGCCATTTCCAATTCGAAATCGAGCTGCTTTGTGGGTCCGAAGGTGGGTTGTGTTTCATCACTTGCATTCATCTGACCCATGGGACGATGAATGGGAGTGCCGCTGATAACAATACTGGAGGCTCTTCCATGATAACCGACGGGCATATGTTTCCAATTGGGAAGGAGCGCCTTGGCCGGATCGCGAAACATGGTGCCCACATTTCGCGCATGATCCTCACTGCTGTAGAAGTCGGTATAGTCGCCAACGGCAATGGGCATAAGGAGTTGCACCTCGTTTTGGGGAAACAACACCTGGCGCACATGGTGCTCCTTATCGCGCAGATCGGGCATATCGCTTCGAAGCAATTTCGAAATACGGTTGCGCAATTCACGCATGGCTTGTTTTCCATGGCGCATGCAACGATTCAACGTTGGGCTCACCATATCTTCCAATGTGAAAGGCAGATTCTCCAAATACCCCATGACGTGTAATGCCTTCAAGTCGACCAACTGATCGCCTATTGCGCAGCACACGTGCGGAAACTGACTTTCCGTTCTGAAAATACCAAAGGGCAAGTTTTGAATTGGGAAATCTGAATCTTCCGCTACATGCACCCATGAGCGAAGAGAGGGATCGTTTGCTTTACTGTCTGCCATAACCAAGGATTTGAGACAAACTTACACCGAAGGAAGCGCCAATGCATAAGTAGAATTACCTTCGGTCCAAACTATGAATCGGTCCATTTTAGGTGTTGTATTCGCATTCACTTTGCTCTCTGCTCACTTCGGGCTTTGCCTTTGGAGCTCATTAGCGCAAACCAATGCCCCTCCTGCATTTGTGAGCAAATACACTGCGCCCTTGTTTTTGCAACCGTGGTCAACCCTTGGAACCGATTATCCGACGAGCTATTCCGAACTCGAATACCGCGCACTGAATGATAAAAAGTGGAGCGATTGGCAAGACGCCACGGCCTCCTTTGCCTACGATACATCCACTCCAGTTGAGCGGTTGGAACAGGGCATCAACGAGCAGTTGCGATGGCAGCTTACGCACAACCTTTACACTGAACGTGGTCGCACGCAGTTTGATCGCGTGGTCGAGAGCAGCGCATACAGTAAGGCGTTGTATTACGTCTTGCGTATGGAAAACCAACACAAGCAAACTATTCCCGATTCTGTGCAACTTCGTTTGTCCATTTGCTTTACGCCGGAGCCCACACAGGCCCACACTCGGCAGTGTTCCTATTTGAACTTTCCCATTTACGGCAATCCATGAAAAGTCGATTTCTCGCTCACTACACTCGACTAGCGGATAATCGTGCACTGCGCTTCATGCCGCGCATTGTATTTGGATTTTTATTTGTTCAATGGCTTACAACGTTGCCCTATGCGGCACTTGCTTGGGGCACCGACAACGTGCTTTTCCGCTATGGCATGCCAAGTTCAGCAATTGACAATGCAGTGCGAAGGCTATACTATCAACCTGAACTATTTTACTGGATTTATTACTCTCATGCAGCGCTTCTGCTCCTTAGCACATTAAATAGACCTTGGGTAATTGCTGCACGCGCCTTGTCATGGATTACAGGGCTCATGCTCTATCATGCAGCACCCGATTTATTTGGTTGGGGAATGCTACTACTACTTCAAACTACTTTTTTCCTACTACCTGTTCAATACGGAAGTAGCTCGCCGCTGCGCATGTGGTTGAACAGCCTATCTCTACTGGCTCTTCGCATGCAGACACTCATTGTACTTTTCAGTATAGCATTATTCATGTGGGGATCGCAGCAATGGCAAACAGGGAGCGCGTTGTATTACCTCGTGCACCAAGTTTTTCATTTACGCTCGGCCTTCTTTGCATTCTTTTCGGAAAAAACCACTTTGCTTCAACTCCTTAGTTATGCCTGGTTGATTGTATGCAGCGTTCTTCCCGTCGGGTTTCTTTGGCGGAGGACACGTGTTTTTGCATCTACGATTCTACTCGTCGTTGGGGGTACAGCCATTATCGTAGCAACGAACTTGGCGGTTGGCTTTGGCCTAATAGCACTTGCGCTTCCATGGATCGACGCAAGCAGTGAAGACACATCTACAACAATTCCGCGATAATCTTTTCTACGGTATATCCTTCTGCTTCGGCCTTGTAATTTCGCACGATTCGATGACGTAAGACTGGCGTAGCTATGGCCTTCACGTCCTCTATATCGGGACTGTATTTCCCTTTGAGAGCAGCCACACATTTCGCCCCTATGATCAGGAACTGCGAAGCGCGCGGGCCGGCACCCCAGCTCAAGAAATTATTCACCATTGTTGGCGCTAGTTCATTCTGAGGTCGAGTTTTGGCCACAAGCCTAACGGCATATTCAATGACATTGTCGGGTACTGGCATTTTGCGAATAAGCTGCTGGTAAAAAACAATTTCCTGACCAGAGATCACAGTCGACAGTTGCGGAACGGTATTGGTCGTAGTTGATTTAACAATTTGAATTTCCTCGGCGAGGGTTGGATAATCTAACCACACGTTCATCATGAAACGGTCTAACTGCGCTTCCGGCAGAGGATATGTTCCTTCTTGTTCGATCGGATTTTGAGTGGCTAACACGAAAAACGGTGAGGGCAAATCGTATGTTTTTCCACCTGAAGTCACTCGTCTTTCCTGCATCGCTTCGAGCAAGGCAGACTGTGTTTTGGGAGGTGTACGATTTATTTCGTCGGCCAAGATGATATTAGAAAAAATAGGACCTTTAACGAATTTGAAATTTCTGGACTCATCAAGAATTTCAGATCCCACAATATCACCCGGCATAAGATCGGGAGTGAATTGAATACGATTGAAAGACAACCCGAGCGACTTGCCAATAGTGCTGACTAAAAGAGTCTTGGCCAATCCAGGCACCCCTACCAAAAGGCAGTGGCCATTGCCAAAAATGGAGATGAGTACATCCCGTACCACCTCGTCTTGTCCTACGATTGCTTTACGAATTTCTCGTTGCAAGTCATTGTATCGCCCCTTAAGCGAATCGATGGCCTCAGCGTCGGTATTGAACTTTATCTCTGACATACATGATGAGTGTTAAAACGATAGAAGGCGAAAATAAAAACGAAACCACCCATATGGGGCGGCAAGTTGTTAAGGATTGTTTTTTGGCCAGGGAAACTGTGTTGTGCAGCCTGCGTATTCAGCGTCGACCTTCACATAGGTCGATGCAATTCTCTTCTTCACCCACTTATCGGTTTCCATTTGTTTTGCGCGAGCCTCCGCAACCTGCTTAAAAATCTCGTAATCATCTTTCATATTGGCATCATGCGCAGGCAAACGGTTGTCGAGATGATACGCGGTATAAGCCTGCTTGCCATCTTCGGGCGTAACCAATATCGCATCACTAATATCGCCCGACTTCATGCCCATGAATACCAAATTGAGCTCAGAGCTCAGCGAAGCCACATCATGGCGTGTTCCTCCACTTGCGGCGTTTATTACCTTCCCTCCTTGATTTTTTGAATCCTCATCTGTGCTATACCTCAAAGCAGCCTCAGAAAAGGCGAGCGTATCGTTAATCATTGCAACGATGTTATCCAAGTTGTTTCGCGCCGCGTCTAAGTCGTCTGCCTTGACCTTGGGCGACATGAGGATGTGGCAAGACTCGTAAAACTCGCCACGTTTTTCAACCACTTTCACAAAATGATATCCGTAGACGGTTGAAAACACGGGAGAATAGGAGCCTTCCGGAGTATTGTAGACGGCGGCCTCAAATTCTGGCACAAAAGAGCCCTTGCGTTGAAGAGGATAGCAACCACCCTTGTATTTAGAACCTGGGTCTTCACTCCACTTAGCAGCCTCGAGCGTCATAGATGATTTGCCGTTGGCAAGGTTCATACGAATGGAATCCATCGCATGAATTATTCGTTGAACTTCTGCGTCGCGAACCTTCGGGGCAATTTGAATTTTGGAATACTCAACCTGTTCGCCTATGAGTGGAATAGAATCTTTTGCCACCGATTGATAGTAACGAAGAACATCTGCAGGAGTAACCTTCACATTTCGCGTAACACTCTCTTGCATCTTCTGTACGAGCAACTGATCTTTGATGAGGTCGAAATATTCGTCTTTGAGTTGCGACTGTGATTTGCCGTAGTATTTCTCGAACTCTTCCACGCTTCCAAACATTTGTATGAAGTACTCAATACGTCGTTCGACTTGAGACTGTACCTCACCATCACTAACCTCTATACTATCCAATTTGGCCTGGTTGAGAAGTAACTTTTGGTAGAGCAAGTTTTCGTAGACCGAGCAGCGCATAGCCGGGTCATCGGTTCCTTTGCCTTCAGTCATTTCAAGAACCGAAGATTCCAAATCACTTTGAAGCACGATTTCATTTCCCACCACACCAATGATTCTATCGACGACCTTTCCCGGTTGTGCAGACACCGATGTGTAGATAACGAGCAGTATACTTAAGGCAATCCACCTCATTGTTTCGAGTAATAAAGTTTGATGTCGCCGTCTTGCTCGGCCTTGGTGTAAATATCCTGACGCATGTTTTCAAGCAATGTCAACTTGCGCTTATTAATTATCATAGCTCGAATCTTTTCCGTCTCGAAGCTGATGGGTGATTTGCTTCCAGCGAGCTGGTAGTCGGTTATTGAGATGAGGTAGAGGTTATTGTTCTTTTCAAACTCTATGGTGTTTTTCTTTTTCAAGAATCCTTCCACATCATAGACCTCCATTGGGATTTGCTGAATAAATTCATCCCACTTCAGCCATTCCTCTTCGTTGAAATAATAGCTAGCACCAATTTCTACACAGAGTTGCTGCCACTTCACGAGGTCTTCCGGTTTGGTAGAATTGAATACTTTCTTCAACGCGCCCAACTGCTTGCTATCGGCTGCAATCGCAGTAAACTTGACCTTCAGGATGTAATCCTTTAGTTGGAAATTCTTTTCATTCTCGTTGTAATACTTTTCAATTTCCGGCTCACCAACAACAGTATCCAACTTTTGTCGCACCCATTCTTGTTCGAATGCATAAATGAGCAACGAGCTTCGGTAATTCTCAATCATCTCCTCGAACGACTTCAACTCATCCGGCAAACTGGACTCGGCCTTTGAGATAATGAGTTGTTTGGTAATCCAATCGCGTATGTAGTGATCAGCCAATGCTGAACTGTCTTCTGAGGTTGAATTATCGGGCACCACTTCAGAGACCTCCTTCCATGTGAGTTGGTTGTCGCCTATTTCAGCGATCACCTGAGCACGATCATCGCCCCAATTGCAGGAGGCGAGGGCGCAGGCTACCGTGAGTGCTAGAGCACTGGAAAATCTCATTACTTGATTGAGTGAAGCACCTGACTATCTACAGTGTATTTGTGCTCCTTACGCATCCCTGCAATCCACTCCTTTTCCAGATATGTTTGGTATTCTGAGGTTATCATTCCACGAGCTTCCTCGAGTTTTTTCACCGTTGGAGGAATGATTTCTTTGAATTGAATAAGCACGGTTTGGTCGTTGTCGGCTATTTCGCCGCTGAGGCCAACTTGCCATGGGGCCTTCGCCAAAAGGGCGTTGTCATCCATCGCATAGATTCCTTCTTGCAATTGAAGATTCAGTTGTGACTCTTTGTTGAGTTCCCCCGCAATAGCCGATTTGTCCTTACCGTCTTTCACCATCTTCTTCACTTTCTTGGCTATGTCAGGCGTTGCACAGGTGTAAATGACCACCGAGGCTCGCTCAGGCCACATAAAACTCTCCTTATTCATGGCGTAGAATGATGCCAATCCAGCGGTATCCTTCACAGCCTTTGACCACACCATTTGATCCGTCATTTCGAACAATAAAATTCCTTCGTGGTATTCCTTCATGAGCAATCTAAACGGCGTGTATTTCTCTTCCAGCTTGGCATCTTCAATTTGAAGAAGCTTATCCTCTCCAAGTTTGTTGGCTGACGTGCGTATGTAGTCACCTGGACTCATTGTAGGTTTTGAACGCCCTTTGGTGCGCATGTTCTCATTAAACTCGCTAACCGTTATAGTCAGGCCGTTCATGCGAATGAGCGGTTTCTCCAGTGACTTTTTTGCCACGTATAGCTTGCCCTCAAATGCGTTTGAGTCAGCCTTTTCAATCAGTTTAGCAAGCTCAATCTCATCAATCGAGTAGTTATATTCCTTTTTGAGTTTTTCGATAAAGGATTTTTTCGTTTGTTCTGCGCGACTGTCTTTCGAAACTTTATTTTTGATTTCCTTCTCCATCGACTCGAAAGACGCGAGTGGTCTGTATTCTAGTCGCTTCACGATATGCCATCCGAATGCTGTTTTAAAAGGCGCTGAATAATCGCCATTGTTCATCAAGGCAAAGGCCGCATCTTCAAATTCGACAACCATTTTCCCGGTGCCAAACCATGGCAGATCCCCACCCTTTTTTGCAGATGTAGCATCATCGCTATATTTTCCCGCCAGCTCTTCGAATGTCGACTCACCGCTGACCAGTTTTTGATAGATTTCCTGGATTTTCGATTCAGCGTTCGCCTCACTATTTGTTTCTGACTTTGGTTTTACGACTATATGCGCTACGTGCATTTCGCCGCGTGCTGGTCGTTTATCGTTCACGAAAATCAAATGATAACCGTAGCGCGTGCGAATGGGCAAAGACACCTCTCCGGTTTTGGTTAGAAATGCGGCTTTCTCGAATGGATAGACCATTTGGAATGCGGTAAAGTAACCAAGATCACCTCCATTTTCCTTGGCGCTTGGGTCTTCGCTGACCGCTTTTGCAAGCGAGTTAAACTCTTCTCCTTTGGTAATTCGTTCGCGAATGGCAACTATTTTGGCGTAGGCCTTGGCTGTATCTGTTGGCGATGCATTTGCATCCACTTTAATCAAGATATGCGCAGCACGAACTTCCTGCTTGTAGTTTTCATAAGCCTCTTTTACCAGATCATTCAGCTTATCGGCATCGGTGAGGTAGGGTCGCGCCAACTGAGCTCTGTATCCTTCTAATTCAGTCTTGAATTTCTTCACTGTATCTAAGCCAGCTTCTTTGGCCTCTTTAACCTTCAACTTAAAGTTGATAAACAGCTCCATATACTCATCCAATGCTTGGGCTGTGATGGCGGAGTCGCGATTGTTTTTGCGAAATATATTTTCAAACTCTTCGAGTGATGTTGGTTCACCGTCTACCGTGAGCACGGCGGTGTATTTATCTTGAGCTTCAACGTGTAAAAAAGAACAGCCAACAAGCATGAAAACAGTAACAATAGATTTCACCTTCATAAATCGGTTAATTAAATTCAATGGAATGGTAAGTCAAATCCCTTCAGGAACGGAGGCAAATGTAACACGCGACGGGGTGAAATCCACACGAATAAGCGCTGTGAAACGGCGTTAAAGTAAAAAAAAACGGTACTATTTGAAGCTATAGTTGGGGGCTTCACGAGTAATGAAGACATCGTGTGGATGGCTCTCCTTTACGCCAGCACTCGTAATGCGAATAAATTTGGCTTTTTGGAGGTTTTGCAAATTTGCTGCTCCGCAATACCCCATGCCTGCGCGCAGGCCTCCAACAATCTGGTACATGATTTCCTGCACGGTTCCTTTGTAGGGCACTCTTCCAGAAATCCCTTCAGGGACTAGTTTTTTAATGTCGTCTTCCGCATCTTGGAAATAGCGATCCTTCGATCCCTGTTGCATAGCCTCGACAGATCCCATGCCTCTGTATGCTTTGAAGCGACGGCCTTCGTAGATGATGGTATCGCCTGGGCTTTCTTCTGTCCCGGCAAGCATCGAGCCTACCATTACAGCAGAAGCTCCACCTGCTAAAGCCTTTACGATATCGCCGGTAAAGCGTATGCCGCCATCAGCAATCACAGGAACGTTTTTGTCTGAAATGCCGTATGCTATATCCATTACCGCAGTAAGCTGTGGCACGCCCACACCTGCTATAACCCGCGTGGTGCAGATAGAACCTGGTCCTATCCCAACCTTGACTGCGTCTGCGCCCGCTGCCACAAGGGCGTTGGCTGCTTCCAAGGTAGCGATGTTGCCTACTATGACATCCACACGGTCGCCAAAGGCCTTCTTCACTTGCTGCAGCATTTCGATTACTCCCTTTGAATGACCATGCGCAGTATCGATGATTAACGCGTCTACACCTGCCTTCACCAGCGCTTCGGCACGCTGAAGAGTATCTCCGGTAACTCCTAAAGCTGCAGCCACACGCAACCTTCCGAGCTTATCCTTACACGCATTCGGGTATTTTTTCAACTTGAGAATATCCCTATAGGTTATCAGTCCAATGAGCATCCCTGTAGCGTCTACCACGGGTAACTTTTCAATTTTACTTTGCTGAAGAATAGTTTCTGCCGAAGAGAGATCGTTTGGTTTATCCGTTGTTATCAGGCCGTCTTTGGTCATTACCTCCAAGATAGGCTTTGCCATAACCTTTTCAAACCTCAAATCGCGGTTGGTGACAATACCAATGAGTTTACCCTCGGCATTGGTGACCGGTATGCCACCGATTCGGTGTTCGGACATCAGTCTCAGGGCATCCGCAACTACCGCATGCTCATCGAGTGTGACAGGATCCTGGATCATCCCACTTTCCGAACGCTTCACCTTGCGCACCAATGCGGCCTGTGCCTCAATGCTCATGTTTTTATGAATGACACCAATTCCTCCTTCACGAGCCATAGCTATGGCCATTTCAAACTCTGTAACCGTATCCATCGCAGCAGACACTACCGGGGCATTAAGTACAATATTGCGTGAAAATCGAGACCGAACCGAGACCTCTCGAGGAAGGACTTCTGAGTAGGCTGGCACGAGAAGCACATCATCGTAGGTGAGGCCTTCGCCTATGAATCTCTCTTGGAAATAAGACATGAGCAAGGAATTTATCAGTAATAAATTCAAGCAAATGTATGAAAGAAACCTTTTTTACTGTGGGCAAAATGAGCCGTAAAGGCCATTGAACACTTGCAAATC
The DNA here is from genome assembly GCA_945869405.1 of Chryseobacterium gleum. Classification (GTDB taxonomy): domain Bacteria; phylum Bacteroidota; class Bacteroidia; order Flavobacteriales_D; family Sanyastnellaceae; genus JAIBBG01. The sequence continues at coordinate 20,382 of CAMBPD010000003.1, forward strand.
GGTTACCCCTACAATGGTGTCGCCATCTAAATCTGCGAAACAATCGTTGCCTACACAACCGAACTGACCAATTAAAATGAGGAGGTCAGCAACGCTAATGGCGCCATCGCAATTCAAATCGCCGAGGCAGCAACCTTCAAGCGTCGTTGTAACGTTGACCAAAACAGAACACTGCGACGTGTTGCCACTTGAGTCTGATGCGGTGTATACAACCACGGTGTTTCCTACGGAGTAAAATGCGGTTGCGGGCTGATCTCCATTAATACTATTGGTAAGAACGGGGGTCTCACAATTGTCGATAACCACTGGGTTTGGCAAAATCACTTCTGCGGTGATGCTTCCGGGCAAAGCATCCACAAACACCGATGGGGGGCATTCAAAGATGGGGGAGTCATCGTCTACAAGCGTTAGATTAAATGCGCACGAGTTTGAATTTCCGGAAAAGTCGGTAGCTACGACCGTTATGAGATGTTGACCGGGTGCCAATAATGTCTCAACCAGAGGGGTCTGTTCGATAGATGGGAAAAGATCGAGGTTATCGTTGACCACTGATAAACTTTCGAAATCACCAAGGAAATAGCAAAAATCCTCTGTGAAGATAACCGTGTCGGAGGGGCAAGTGATGGATGGTGGTGTAGCATCCTCTCCGAATTCTCCGGCAATACTTATATCATCGACTGCGAAGCTGGGGTCGAGCGCTTCACCGTCGTCGTTGTTTTGCCAACGAAATCCTATGCGCACATTGGAGTTATTGTTGGCGCTTTGCGGCAACGGGATAGAAAACGCGCTCCATTGACCCTGCCCATTTGCACATAGCGGCGTTTTGGGTAGATCGCTTATCATCGACCATTGGGCTCCATCAAAATACCATAGAGTAGCATTATCGAGTAGGTTTCCTCCTTCGATATACAAAAATGAGATTGTGTTATTGATAAAGATGCTGCAGTCCACGATACCCGATTCAATTCGCTTATCCGTTGCCCCGCAACCGAGCAAGTCACAAAAACCATCGAGGCCTTCAAAATAGGCAGCGCCCAAATCGGTTCCTAAGAATGAGTTGAGTGCCCCGACGTGTAAAGTAGGATCGCTTCCACAACCGCTTCCACACTGACCTGCGGCATTGCCGTTTTCGGCCGCCGATACGAACCAAGTGTTGGCCACGTCTGCATTGGCACCAGTTTCTGTGATTGTCCAAGGGCCATTCGTAAACGAAAAATAATCAGTGGCTAGCGTGCCGGTGTTGCAACCCGACCCAAAGTTTTCCGACCAAAAATCTACCACTTGCGCGCGCACAAAACAAGGGAGCGTACAAAGCACAACGAGCGAGAGTCTCATATTGAAGGAATTAGATAGGGTTAAAGATATCCCAAAAGCACTTCAACCTTTCAAACAACTAAAACGAGTTGCAATGTCACACATTCAACCCAAGGGTGATGGTAATGTTGCGGCCTGTGCCCGGAAGCAGACCCGGCCCAGGGTATCCACCAGCTCGGCGTGTGGCATACCGTGTGTCGAGTAGATTATTACAAGAAGATTGAAGGAAAATCTGTTTGGTAAACTCATACTTCAATGATAAATCGAACAGGCCATACTGGTCGATTAAACCCGTTTGTGCATTGGACGATGGTATCACCGTATTCAATGCATCAGTGAAAACTTGGCCCACGAAACTCCATTGTAAAGACGCTGTAAATCCCTCCACTTTATAGTTGGCCCCGCAGCGCCAAATTTGTTTTGGTGCATATTCCACTCGCCTGTTGACAATAGACGTTGCAGGGTCGGCTTCGAGCGCTGGGTTGTCCCACCGCACATAGCGCGCGTCTAATAATGTTCCACTTACAAAAAGACAAACTGACCCGAATTTAGGCTGCGCATTGAACACCTTAATCGGATCAACTTCCACAAAAATCTCTACTCCCTTGCTCACGCTCGAGCCAATATTGGTTCTGAAATTCACGCCATCTCGTTGCACCGTTCCGATACGGTTGTCGTAGAGTAAGTAAAACACACCAGCATCGAAATTTAGCCAACCACTTTGGGTGCCTCTTATTCCCAACTCTGCGTTATACCCAGAGCCGTCTTTCAATTCTGGGTCGATTATATCCGTTGTAGACGCAGGTGTAAAATCCGAAAATGTAACCGGCCGAAACGCTTGACTAGCGTTGGCATACATATTCACGTTCTTCCATTCGTACTGAATTCCTAAGCCAGCCAGCAGGAACTCACGCCTGTTTTCCAATGGCTCAAAATCTCCAATGGGAGCTGAAATATACCCTTTGCTCCTGCTTAAAAGATTCTCCATGCGAAGGGCAGGCGTCACTGTAAGCCTACTGCCAATGTGGAAGATATTCTCTACGAATGCTGCGGAATTGACATTGTCAAAAAAGAGATTTTTACCGAAGCTACCCGAGGCCAACCCCATGTCACTGCCTGCACCAGTTGTACCTATGCCATCGTTTTGCCGATGTGTGTGTGCATCGGAATAACGAACCCCTGCAGCGAGTTGATGTTCTTTCCCCCACAAGCTATACTCCAACAACCACCGCAGTTCTGCGCCCCACGTTTGATAAGCGTCGACATCCAACTTCCGTGTGTTGTAATTGTTTGTTTCAGCATTGATCGTGTCAAGCACCGTAATCGCCTTCATAAAACCAACACTCGATCGCTGCGCCAATACGCCAAACAACTTCACGTCGAGCATTGAGTGATTGGAGGTGCGTACTTTAGCGAAAACGGCGGCCACATTCCATGGAACATGCAACCAATTGCGCGAGCGCGAGCTCGATCGCCAATTGCTTGAATACTGATTATCGGTAAGCCCTCCCGGTTGTTGACTCTCGACATCAGAATGCGTCACATTCAATCCCAAAACAATCTTTTCATTTGGTCTAAACTCGACGCTACCGTGCAGTGTTGCGCAATCAAAAGCGGAATTTTCGCGCCATCCATTTCCTTTTCGCTGTTGGGCAAATGTGTAGTAGCTCCACTTTCCCTTTGTGCCACCAATAGCATTGAATGAAGAGAGCATGCCGAAGCTTCCCATCGATTGTCGGCCTTCATAGAAAAGTGATTTCTCCCCGTGACCATTCTTAAGTACATAGTTGACCATGCCACCGAATTGTGGACCGAATTGAAGAGATGCCGCACCGCGCATGAATTCAATGCGCTCGACAGCTTCCATAGGGGGCGTATAATACGCTTCAGGATACCCGAAAACATCCGGCGTAATGTCGTACCCATTCTGACGGGTGTTGAACTCCCAAGAGCGGTTTGGACTTAATCCGCGCGCTGCAATTCCAATCTGTACTCCACTTCCATCGCTTTCCCAAATCATCAGCCCAGGCACTCGGGCAAAAATTTGTCGCTGATTCACCGATGCTAAATCGGCGTTTGACTTCGACAATTCAATCACTTCATTTTTCTTTCCCGCAACGAGAATATTTCCATGCACGTTTGACAACCGATGCACGGGCAGTAACACTCTCTGAGTCACAATCTCTACGCCTTTGAGCGTTAGAGACGGAATGGTATCAGACTCAATGTGGACAGCATTTGCACGCAAAATAGCTGCCATTGACAGCAACATAATCGTAAAGCTTCTCTTCCATCTCATCATAGACACAAAGAGAGAAAGAACCTCAGCAAAACGCTATACCTTAACAGAGGTATTTCGAGGGGCCCATTGCAAAATACCTTGAATAGGGTAAAAAAAAGGAGGGCCCTTGTCGTTGGCCCTCCCTTGATGAGTTATTCAATCCCTTTTAAACGACACCTTGGTCGAGCATGGCGTCGGCAACCTTAACGAAACCGGCGATGTTAGCACCTTTAACGTAGTTGATATGGTCACCATCGGTACCATACTTCACACACGCTTCATGAATGCTCTTCATGATGTTGTGCAGGCGCTGGTCAACCTCTTCACGCGTCCAAGACAGACGCAATGAGTTCTGTGACATTTCTAAGCCGCTTGTAGCCACACCGCCTGCATTTGAAGCTTTGCCTGGCGCGAAAAGCACCTTTCCGTGCAAGAACGCCTCCACCGCTTCCGGTGTAGAGGGCATGTTTGCACCTTCGGCAATTGCCATCACACCGTTCGCAATTAACGCCTTTGCGTCGTCGCCGTTCAGTTCGTTTTGCGTAGCGCAAGGAAGAGCGATGTCGCACTTCACACCCCATGGGGTTTTACCGGCTACGTATTCGCACTTGTATTTGTCTGCGTATTCCTTCATGCGACCGCGCTTCACATTCTTGAGATCCATGATGAATGCAAGCTTCTCAGCATCTATACCATCCTTGTCGTGCACATAGCCATCGCTATCAGAAGCAGTCACCACCTTGGCACCTAATTGTGTTGCCTTTTCAATGGCGTATTGAGCGACGTTACCGGAGCCGGAAACGACCACTGTTTTGCCTTTGAAGTCTGTGCCTTTTGTACCGAGCATTTCAGCGGCAAAGTAAACGCAGCCATATCCTGTGGCTTCCGGGCGAATGAGGGAACCTCCCCAATTGCGGCCTTTGCCTGTGAATACACCTGTGAATTCATTGCGCAGACGCTTGTATTGACCAAACATGAAACCGATTTCACGACCACCCACACCGATATCACCGGCGGGAACATCTGTATCTGCTCCGATGTGGCGCGACAATTCGTTCATGAAACTTTGGCAAAAAGCCATCACTTCACGATCACTCTTTCCTTTCGGGTCAAAGTCTGAACCGCCTTTACCACCGCCCATTGGAAGCGTAGTGAGTGAGTTTTTAAATATCTGCTCGAAGCCCAAAAACTTGAGGACCGAAAGATTTACGGTTGGGTGAAAACGGAGACCACCTTTGTATGGACCGATTGCAGAGTTGAACTCCACACGGTACCCTCTGTTAACCTGCACTTCGCCTTTGTCGTCTATCCATGGTACACGAAACATGATTGTGCGTTCTGGCTCAGCAATTCGCTGCAGAACTTTGGCTGTTTTGTACTTTGGGTTTTCTTCGATGTAAGGAATGACCGTTTCGGCCACTTCGTGCACCGCCTGCAAAAACTCGGGTTCATTTTGGTTTTTGCTTTTGACCTCTGCCATGAAGGCATCGATGTGAGCTTGATACTTGTTTGCCATTATGCAATATGATTTGTTTTAAATTGAAAAAATCGGGTCGAAATTAACATAGTTGTACCTTTGAAGTGCGAAATCGGTGAAAAGTAACTTTGACAACGTACAAAACCTCTCTTATGACTAAAGCAATTTCACAGGCAATCGGGCTGCTTTTAGCAATAAGCCTGTTCTCCGTAACCTCATGCATGAAAGATGATGACGGCGTGAATTGGTCACCCACTCAGGCGTTACCTGCAGACACAACAGACAATAGCAACAACCCCAACGACAGCAATCAGGTTACCTCGTTTCCATTTGTTTGGCAAGCAATTTTAATTGGAGATCAACCTTTTTATGGCGATAGTGCCTCAACTCAGTATATGTATGACACCCTATCTGCACTGCATGAATTTTCGTGTCTGGATCAATTGGGCCGTCAGCTAATCCTTCGCATGCCCGACTTGGATTTAGGTACAGACACTCTCTCTTTTTCAAGCACTGCGAGTATTGCGCTTCTAGACGGCTCTTTGGTTTACGATTCCAACTTTAATCCTAACGGCTACATAATCATTTATGAAAACACCAATGGGAGAATTTCAGCCCTCTTCGAATCTGATTTGAATGACAACTCGGGCTCAGGCCAAGACAAAGAATTGGTAAATGGAATACTTCAGAACGTGCGTTACCAATAGGAATTATCAGAAGGTAAAATCAATACCAATTGTTGGCAAGAGTGGCAGTTGGTCTATTCGTTCGCCCGTCACGCGGTCGATGTAAAACACATTGGCCCTATTGTAGGCATTGGTGATGCCCGCGTTTAGTTCAAGGCTTGTCTTTTTGCTCAATTTTACAGTATGCTTCACATTGACATCAAGCCTATGGTAAAACGGTAAGCGCCCACCGTTCAACTCAGCGTATTGAACGCTCAGGTATTGGCTGTTGTTGGTGACGTAGTCTAGACTAATTCCTTGCGCGACACTCTGTCCATTGTAAAATCCTTGTGTCTGAGTGAATGGCAATCCACTACCCAAATTCCAACGCATAGAGAGTTCGTAGCCCTTATTTTTTCCAAACAAATAGGTCCCAATAAGATTCAAGTTGTGTCGGCGATCGAACACAGGGGAATAATACTGAAATCCGTCCCAACGTTGCACCTTTGCAATGGAGTATACAATGTTTAAGTAATACGATTTGTCTTCGTATTTCAACACCACATCCGTTCCGTAGGCGTTGCCCGTTTCAATAACGTAGTCGCGCGTGAGTTCATCTGGTTTGTCGTTATTCTGACCGAAATCGTTCTCGAATATTTTGTTACGATTAACGTTGGTCTGCTGACTAAAGCGTTTGTAGTAGCTCTCTACATTTAAGTTCCAACGCTCGGAAAGATCGAACTCAAAACCAATCACCAGGTGCTTGGCCGTTTGCAACACGTTCTTAATTGACTGGTTGGTTGGTGTGCGTCCGAAAGAGAGTCCACCATCACCGGCCGCGCCAATCAACCCACCGAGTGAAGTTACAGCCTCACCGTTGGACTGTATGGCGGGATCGCCTGTGAATTCATTCTGCAAGTTCTCGGGGCTAGCTAGAAACCCGTAAAAAAGATTTACCACGTCTCTGTCGCTGTTGGTGGCCATAAGATTCTGGGTGTATTTACCCGTAGCTCCCTTCAAGCGAAAACGCTCACTCACTCTATACTTTACACCCAGGCGTGGTTCTGGAGAGAAAACGCTGAGGGTACCGTAGTACTGAAAGCGTATACTTGGCTCTATAACCCAAGTGCCTCGATTGATTTTGTAATCGAAAAACGTGTTGAGCTCCGTCGTGTTTTGCGTAATCTGAACCACCTGCGCATTGTCCAATAAAGCAAACGTCTTGTAATCGGTAGAGAAACCAACTACTTCAACGCCATACTTAAGCACGTCGTTCTTAATACCGTATTTGAAGTCGAGACCAAAATTGAAGCTATTGATTTTACTAATGCGATCGGGACTGTTTACTTCGCTCATCACAACTTCGTATTGACTACGCGCAAAATTGCCACTGATGAGCACTGCCGAACTTGACGGTACCACCACGAAATTTCCGCCACCACCGTTATTCTTCCAATTGAGCGATGCAAGGTTTTTGTAGCTGCTCACACCATCGTTGAAGCTAAACCCGAAGGCGTTAAACTTCGATCCGTTGGAGCCACTAAAAGACATTTTCCCGTAGATATCGGTATAGTTGAAGGGCAAGCCGTTTCCATCGTTCACGTAGGGATACAGGAGCTTGGAGCTGCGATCGAGATACGAATGTTTTGCAGAGAGCACGTATGAGATACCGCTGCCGTTTTCACGCAACTTCTTGAGCGGACCTTCAATCTGAATCTTAGCACCGAAGGGATTCAGCCCAACGTGTCCGTCAACCTCACGCTTGTTTCCGTCGCGCGTGGTAATATCCATAATGGAAGAAATGCGACCGCCGAACTGAGCGCTGTAACCACCGGTATACACATCGGCATTGGCAATAATATCGGTGTCAAACACCGAGAATAGGCCTATGGAGTGAAACGCGTTATAGACAATCATTCCATCAAGCAGGACCTTGTTTTGAACCGGTGAACCACCGCGAACATAAATCTGTCCGCCTTGGTCGCCAGTGCTAATAAAACCAGGCAGGGTCGTGAGGGCCTGCGCTAAATCTGGGGCTCCACCCACGCTCGGAATACGTTTGATATCCTTGGCGCGCATCGATTCCACAGAGATGTTGACATTGTTTTTTTGAGCGCTTCCTCGATCAGAGATTTCCACCTCATTCATCACGACATCATCTTTATCCAAAAAATAGTTACGCCCGAGCACCTTCGAGCCTGCGATATTGACCTCCTCACGCACTTGTTTGAACCCAAATTCGTTGATGACCAAGGTGTAGTTACCGTCTGGGATTTTGGTGAGCGTATAGAATCCGTTTTCGTCGGTTTGGGTACCAAAAGCAGTACCCTCAAGCCCTACCAAAATAAAAATCACAGGTTGGCCTGTTTCCTGATCCTTTACAAAACCACGGATGGAACCCTGGGCAAAGGCGGCAGCACCAGCAAGAATGCATCCTGTAAATGTTATCAGTCGGGCAATTGAAGAAGTTGTCATAAACCAAAAAAAAAGGTAACGCGAAAGTAAGGAAGTGTACAGTTGAACTAGCAACTACCCTAAAGGGCTACCTTCGTTTGCATGATGGACCTGCCTATTCCTTTCACCGAGAAGCTACCCACGGAGCAACACACGGCATTTTTAAAAAAACTTACAGACCAAATCGCAAAAGATCTCTATCCTTTGGAGTGGTCGGCCGTGCCCGACGAACCGACACCTACCTGGATCGTTCAGAAACTCCATAAAAGTATCGAAGACCTGCTTGAAAACCATAGTTCACTACTGGGCAGCATACTTTACCGCATCGACATTTCAGAGGTAAAAATCAGAGGCTTGATGGATCAAGCGGCTGTAGGAGATCGCCCACGGGTTTTGGCCCAACAAATACTTGAACGCGAGGCCCAGAAGGTATGGATGCGCATGCATTACTCTTCCTAGACTAGAGGCGCATTGCGCGCGAACCAATGCGCAAAAAAAGAGATTTATTAAAAAGACCGCCCTAACTTCGCAAACGAATTCAATTTATTTGTCAGAATGGACCCTCATTCATACCTAGCAAACAGCGATTTAAACGCAATCGAAACGCTGTATACGCAATACAAAAGCGACCCACAATCGGTAGATAGTTCATGGCAACGCTTTTTCGAAGGATTCGAATTTCAGCGTGCGGAATTTTCTCCGCTTCCCGGTGCAGATAATCTTGCAGGAGCTGCAAGTTCTGAGGTAATCAAGGAGTTCAAAGTAATAAACCTGATCAACGGATACCGCCAGCGAGGACATTTGTTTACGGAGACTAATCCTGTTCGTGAGCGTCGCAAGCACCAGCCCACCTTGGCATTGGAAAACTTCGGGTTGAGTGACCAAGACTTAGACACAGTCTTCCAAGCGGGAAATGAAATAGGCATTGGTGCAGCAAAGCTCCGCGATATCCTCAAGCACTTAAACGATTGTTACTGCAAGCACATTGGAATAGAATACACTTACGTGCGCACTCCAGAGCGTGTGCAGTGGCTGCGAGATCGCATTGAAGCTGTCAATAAGCCAACGTTTAGTGCTGCAGAGAAAAAGCAGTTTTTGGAAATGGCGAGCAAGGCCTCGTTGTTTGAACAGTACATACACCGCAAGTTCGTAGGTGCCAAGCGCTTCAGTGTGGAAGGCTGCGAGGCAATGGTACCAGCGATGGACTATCTCGTGCGAAAGGGCTGCGATTTGGGTGTAAAAGAATTCGTAATTGGTATGGCCCATCGCGGTCGGCTCAACGTCCTCACCAACATCATGGGCAAACCGCAAGAGCAAGTTTTTGCTGAGTTTGAAGGACTTGAATTCGAAGATTCTGATAATTTTGATGGCGACGTAAAATACCACTACGGATATTCCAATGACGTGGTGACCAAAAGTGGCAATCAGGTGCACCTCACCCTATGCCCCAACCCTTCTCACTTGGAGGCAGTAAACCCAGTGGTAGAAGGCCTTTCAAGAGCAAAAATAGACCACTACCTACACACCGAAGACAAAATTGTGCCCGTGCTCGTGCATGGCGATGCCGCTATTGCAGGCCAGGGCATCATGTATGAGATTGTTCAAATGGCATTGCTCGACGGTTATCGCACCGGGGGCACTATTCATATCGTAACCAACAACCAAGTAGGCTTTACCACCAACTACCTCGATGGTCGTTCGTCTACCTATTGTACCGACGTAGCCAAGACCACGCTTTGCCCTGTTTTCCATGTAAACGCAGACGATGTAGAGGCTGTGATTGAGACGATGAAAATGGCCTTAGAATACCGCATGACATTTCACATGGATGTTTTCGTGGATTTGTTGGGTTATCGGAAATATGGTCACAACGAAGGCGACGAACCGAAGTTCACGCAGCCTTCGCTCTACAAACTAATCGCCTCGCATCTTTCCCTGCGAGAGATTTACATGAACCAACTCATTGCAGATGGAACAATAACCCAAGATTATGCTGACGGGATCAAACGAGAGTTTGAGGCTATGCTCGACACGAAACTGGAAATTGCCAAGGGAATGAAGATGGCCCACGTAAGGCATTTTATGGATGAGACGTGGAAGGGATACACGAAGGCCACTGCATCAGACCTTGAGCAGGCGGTGAACACCAAGTTCAACTTGCCACGTCTCACGGAAATTGCAAAGACCATCAGCACGCTCCCGGCGAACGAGAAGTTTATAGCAAAAACAGCAAAAGTTTTTGCAGATCGATTGAAGATGATCGACGACAACAAACTCGATTGGGCCATGGGCGAACTTCTGGGTTATGCGACGCTTTTGGAAGAGCGCCATCCTGTGCGCATCAGCGGACAAGACGTTGAGCGCGGAACATTTTCACACCGCCATGCGGTAGTGAAAACAGACGAGGACCTAGAGAAAGAATTCATCATCGTAAATCAGATTAGCGAGAAGCAGGCGCGTTTGACGATTTTCAATTCCTTGCTCAGCGAATATGGTGTTTTAGGTTTCGACTACGGTTATGCCTTCGGAACTCCTCAAGGATTGACCATTTGGGAAGCGCAATTTGGCGACTTCAACAACGGTGCTCAGATCATCATCGACCAGTTCATTTCTGCAGCTGAGGATAAGTGGCGCACTATGAATGGCATTACGCTTTTTCTTCCTCACGGCTATGAAGGCCAAGGGAGTGAGCATAGCTCGGCTCGCATGGAGCGTTTTCTGCAGTTGTGTGCCGAGCAAAACATGCTCGTATGCAACCCCACCACGCCGTCGAACCACTATCACCTGCTTCGCCGACAGGTGAAGGCCAAATACCGCAAACCGCTGGTCGTATTCACGCCTAAGAAATTATTACGCTATCCCAAAGCAGTATCTACTTTGGAGGAGCTCTCTCAAGGAGGGTTCCAAGAGGTTATCAGCGACACTGGGGTCGACACCAAGGCAGTAGATACAGTTGTTTTATGTTCAGGGAAAATATACTACGACATCTTAGAACAAAAAGAGAAGCGGCAAACAGGTTCACACCTGGCCGTGGTTCGTTTGGAGCAACTTTATCCATTGCCAGAGAAGCAACTTCGCTCTGCCATCGCTTCGTTTGGCAAGGCGAAAAAAATCATCTGGGCACAAGAAGAACCGGAGAACATGGGAGCGTGGAGCTACATGCTTCGGTCCATGCGCGACCTAAACCTTGAAGTAATCGCTCCGGCTGCCTCGGCATCACCGGCGGCAGGATCGTCGAAGGTGCATGAGAAGCGAATGATTGCAATGATGGACAGATTGTTTGGCCAAGGTGTTGCGATGAAATCGAACTAGTACTGTTTTCCTAACCCCGCGAGGCGCGCAGCAAAGTCAGCATAATTGGCATCTGCATTGAAAAACTCCGTGAAGTGTTTTCGCGCGTTATCTCTGTAGACTTTCGACTCTGCAGAATCCATCATGTATTGAAATGCTTCAACCAAATCGCCAGAGCTAAACCCCTGAGGCAACAATCTGCCTGTGTATCGATCGATAACGATTTCGCTTGTGCCAAAATCTTTGACTCCAATTGCGGGAATGCCGTGCGACATGCTCTCCATTATAGCCACAGGCAAGCCTTCCGACATGCTCACGTTCACAAACACATCTACATGGTGCCCGTTGTAGAAACTCCTTATTTCCTTATTGGGCGTTTGGCCACGATAGTCGAAAACCACCTGTTTTGAAGTGACCGAGTCGATGGCCAATTGTTTTAGTGGACCATCGCCAAAGTGAATCCATCGAACCGGTCTATTCAATTGTGACAAAGCGTTGCCGATGAGGTGAATTCGTTTTCGCTCATCGACACCAGAGCACGACACAACCACAAATTCGCCGCTGTTCTTTTGCTCTGGGTTCAACCCAAAATCAAAAACGCCCAGGTATCTTCTCTCCAATTTTTCGGGGCTCATGGAGCGAAGGAGAAATTGTTTTCCGTGATCGCTTATTGGAAATAGAATATCGACGTTTCGTTGTTTGAAGAATCGAAAAGGCAACGAGAAGATGTTTGGATTTGGAGACTTCCATTCTTCGTGGTATAGGTCTAGCGCATGGGCGCGGCATACGAAGTGTTTAATTTTTCCACGCCACTTTAGAATAGACAAACAGACAGCCGACATACTGAACCAATACGAGTAATACACTATTTCACTTTCTCTGCTCACATTATGACTCACGAACCTCTCTAACCCATTTGAAAGGCTCCACTGGGTGAGCCACATCCCATAAAATTTCCTGCAGTTTCTGATCCACCAACCCTTGCGTTTTACTACTAAAAGCTCTCTAAAAAAGAGCCATAGGAAAACAACGCTAGGCCATAGCTTGCTCACGCGGCCCACAGTGACGTTCAAATCGACAATCTGGCAGTTGTTTGGCAACTCAAATTCGAGCGTATCGTTGTGTTTAAAATGATCGTGCGGGTAGATGATGACATGATCAAATTTTTCCGACAGATATTTCAATTCGTGCGAGATGTATTGCTCCTTATTTCCAAAAGGAAATTGTTTGGATAACAATATCAAAGTTTTCATCTGTTCAGGTAATTTTGCGCCAATATATATACAATTGAAGGACTGCAAAATTCAAAGATTTTGTAGCTTTCGCGACTATTAATCTTAGCTTAGGCCACATGAGTGTTATTGAAATAAAAGTCCCCTCTCCAGGCGAGAGCATCAGCGAAGTAATCGTTGCAAATTGGTTGGTGAAAAATGGCGACTACGTGCAAAACGGTCAGGTAATCGCAGAGATTGACAGCGACAAGGCTACGCTAGAATTGGCTGCCGAAGCGAGCGGAACCATCAAGATAATAGCACAAGCGGGCGATACTGTGGCGGTGGGCGGAGTAGCGTGTTCGATAGACACCTCTGCTGCAAAACCCGCCGACGCTCCATCCGCACCTGTAAAAAAGGAGGAGCCCAAGATGGCACCTCAGGCAGAAGCCAACGCTCCTGCTGCGTCCTACGCAAGCGGCACGCCTTCACCAGCGGCAGCTAAATTGATGGCCGAGCAGAGCATTAGCTCCGCGCAAGTTGCAGGAAGCGGTCCTGGTGGACGTATTACCAAAGGCGATGTTATTTCAGCCATGGCAGCAGGTTTCGACACCAACGCAGTTGCGCGTCACACAGGAGCACGCACCGAGCGTCGCGAGAAAATGACCAACCTACGCAAGAAGATTTCAGAGCGTTTGGTAAGTGTAAAAAACAACACGGCCATGCTTACCACCTTCAATGAGGTGAACATGAAACCCATCATGGATTTGCGTGCGAAGTACAAAGATGTGTTTAAGGAAAAGCACGGTGTAGGTCTTGGATTCATGTCGTTCTTCACAAAAGCTTGTGCTGAGGCCTTGTTTGCTTTCCCAGCGGTGAATGCCCGCATAGAGAATGGTGAAATTGTATACCACGACTACTCCGACATCGGCATCGCCGTTTCTTCTCCGAAAGGACTCATGGTGCCTATCGTGCGCAACACTGAAATGATGGGACTAGCGGATATCGAGCGCAGCATTGGGGCACTTGCCAAGAAAGTGCGCGACGGAAAAATCACCGTCGACGAAATGCAGGGCGGCACATTCACCATTACCAATGGCGGTGTTTTCGGCTCTATGCTTTCCACACCAATCATCAATCCTCCGCAAAGTGCCATCTTGGGTATGCACAACATCGTGGAGCGTCCGGTTGCTGAAAACGGTCAGGTAGTGATTCGTCCAATCATGTATGTCGCACTGTCCTACGACCACCGCATCATCGACGGACGTGAGAGCGTAAGCTTCCTGGTGAAAGTGAAAGACATGCTGGAAAATCCGGAGCGCATGCTATTCGGCGGTAAGAGTGCCGAAGAAGTATTGCTTGGGTTGTAATCAGCGTGTGAAAATCTGCTCGAGCACCTTGCCGAGTTGATACACATCTTCGAACGAATTATAGAGCGGCACAGGAGCCAAGCGAATGACGTTGGGTTCTCGCCAGTCAACGATAACGCCTTGCTCATAGAGTTTGCTCACCAGCTTGCGATCATAGCCCTCCACAATTACCGACAACTGGCAACCTCGCTGAGCTGGGTCTTCAGGCGTGATACGCTTTAAGATTTGTCCCGTACTGCGCATCACCTCATCCAATACAAAATCAAGGTACGCTGTGAGAAGGAGTGACTTTTCGCGCAGAGCCGGCATTCCAACTTCCGAAAAAATTTCCAGCGACACTTCGTGCGCAATCATGTTGAACACAGGCGCGTTACTCATCGACCACGACTCTGCCGTTGGGATGGGATCGAAATCGGGGGCCATCTGAAAACGCGTCTCCTTGTTGTGTCCCCACCAACCGGCAAGGCGAAACAAATCGCGGTTGGTAGCGTGGCGTTCATGCACATACACGCCCCCCACACTGCCGGGACCACTGTTGAGGTATTTGTAAGTGCACCAGCATGCAAAATCGACATTCCATTGGTGAAGCGACAAGGGTACGTTGCCTGCAGCATGCGCAAGGTCGAAACCACACACGGCACCTATCTCGTGGGCCGCTTGAGTAATTTCCTGCATATTGAATAGCTGACCCGTAAAATAATTAACCCCTCCAAAGCAAACCAGAGCCAACTCATCTCCTAGTTCTTGAATGGTCTTCAATACATCCTCCATGCGCAAAGTAACCTCACCACTGCGCGGCAGCAGTTCAACCAACACCTCGTTGGGCTCCAGTCCGTGCAAACGCGCTTGCGAGGCGAATGCATATTGATCTGAGGGAAAAGGTTTCGCTTCAAATAAAATTTTGTGGCGCTTTCCTTCGGGTTTATAAAACGACACGAGTAGCAAATTCAGGTTCACTGTGAGCTGGTTCATCATGACTACCTCATGCTCTTTTGCACCCACCAATTTAGCAGCACCGGCCGCAAAGCGTTCATGGTAGCTAAGCCAGGGTTTACGTGCTAAAAAATGGCCTTCTACACCAAAGGCGGCCCAATCATCGCACTCTTCAACAAAAGCTTCCTTCACACCCTTCGGCTGCAAGCCCAATGAATTACCAGTGAAATACAATACATGGTTCCCATTGTGTTGCGGGAAAAGGAAACGTTCACGGTAGACCGACAACGTATCGGATCTATCGAGCGATTGGGCAAAAGCTAAATCGTATTGAAAATTCATGACAGTGTGTTTGGGTTGGCGAAGGTATCTTGCGCAGCGCATTTTTGTGTTGCAAAAAACGGCATTCCAACTGCTGCAAAAACTTTCAATTTCGAAAAATGAATACATCACGTTCAGCCGAATTATTTGAAAAAGCCAAAACCTTTTTCCCCGGTGGAGTCAATTCACCCGTGCGCGCGTTCAAATCGGTCGGTGGTACGCCGATATTCTTTGCCAAGGGACAAGGATCGCATTTGTGGGATGAAGACTGCAACGAGTATATCGATTATTGCTGCTCGTGGGGGCCTCTCATTTTGGGTCATGCTCCTCCAGCTGTAGTGAAAGCCGTTCAACAGACCGTTGCTAACGGCAGCAGCTTTGGCGCTCCTACTCGGCTGGAAAACGACTTAGCCGAGCTGATACTCAAAAATCATCGGTATATCGAGAAGATACGTTTTGTGAGCAGCGGAACGGAAGCAGCGATGAGCGCCATTCGATTGGCACGTGGATATACTGGCCGCGATAAAATCATCAAGTTCGAAGGGTGCTATCATGGTCATGTCGACAGTTTGCTTGTGAAAGCGGGCAGTGGCTTGGCCACATTAGGCACTTCGAGTTCTGCAGGCATCCCTGAATCCTATGCCAAAGAAACCATCGTTCTTCCGCTCAACGACATCAGCGCGCTTGAGCAGGCTGTCGCTGAGTATCGAGGACAAATTGCTGTTGTGGCCATTGAGCCCATACCGGCCAACAACGGCCTGTTATTGCAAGAGGGCGATTTCTTAAGACAACTGCGGGAGGTGTGCACACGCGAAAAGATATTGCTTCTGTTCGATGAGGTCATCAGTGGGTTTAGAGTAGGCTTCGAAGGGGCTTCAGGCTATTATGGCATTCAACCCGATGTGCTTGCGTTTGGAAAAATAATCGGAGGCGGTTTACCCGTGGGTGCCTATGCCTCGAGCGCAGAGGTTATGAGCCACGTAGCACCCGAAGGACCTGTATACCAGGCGGGCACGCTAAGCGGTAATCCCGTCGCCATGTCCGCAGGAATTGCGCAGCTCACCGAATGTTTGCGGCCTGGTTTCTATGAAGAGTTAAAGGAAAAAACAGACTACTTGGTAAACAACGTGCTGGGGTACGCTAGGAGCAAGAACTACAAATTCAATATGTTCAGTGTGGGCAGTATTTTCTGGGTGACCTTTTCTGCTCAAAAAGCCATCCGCCGGAGCGATGAAATTGACAGCGAAGAGATGCAAAAGTTTGCTCCGTTCCACCGATCGCTGCTCGAGCAAGGCATATACCTCGGGCCTAGCGGCTATGAGGTTGGGTTTGTGTCGGCAGCGCATTCAACCTCAGACTTAGACATCACAATTACTGCCATGCAGCGGGCGCTCGACGCGGTATTCGCATAATTCAAAATGGATAACGCAACACAATCATTGCGTCGATAAGCAACGATTTCCCCGGAGTGCGCTTACCTCCTGGTAAGAGCAGAAGTGTAAGGATAGAGAGTGACATAGAAATCCAAACGGACACACTTTGTTCGTTGGCAACAAGGGAGATGATTAGCGCTATCGAAACACAGGCAATTGCTAAGGCCCTTATTCCCTTTTCACCGAGCAAGCGAAGCGTGGCATCGGGTGTTGATTCCACAAACATATCTTCGCTCATGGATAACGCGGTAATCCATAGCACGGCAGCTGCCAAGAATGGCAATTGAGACTCCACCGAAATTCCTATTTGCTGGATGGGCCAAAGCATGCACAATGTTGTCCAGCACAACCCAATAACCAAATTGTTTAGGATGGGTATGTTGCGCAACGACATCCTTGCCAATCGCCAAGACACCGGCATCCAATGGGTCCGATAAATCGCCACAAGAACAGCACACAGCAGGGGCAATTTCATTGCATCTAACCCTTGGAACGTAACACACGCTCCAGTGAGGGCTACCAACACCGATGAGCGTTGCTTGCGCATGACATCATCGGTCAAAAAAAGATACGCCAACCACGTAAAAAAAAACACTTGTGCTACCAGCGTCCAGCGAATCCAGACATCGCAGCGCACAAACGACTCAACACACCATGCAGCCGCAGCAATAGCAACCCACAATCGCGAAGCGACAAGCCGATGAATGATTTTCATTTATTGAGGAAGAGAAACCAGTAGGCAACACCCGCCGCCGAGCCCAAGAAACCGCCCTCCATTGCTCGCGACAGCTTTCGCGTGCGCGCAGGTGGCTCGTAGCCATCGGCATAGATATCGTTGTATTTGTACTCCGGATGGCTCATGGTCTTCTCCCGAATCTTGATTTTCGGAATGAGCTGAATCAACGTATACATGATAGGCGGCCCTACAGCAGTCATATACCCATCGCCACCCCACAAAGAGACGCCAGCGCAAAGAGCAAATCCCACTGCGAAGGTTGGCCAAGGGTCAAAGTTTTGGCGCGCATCGTTCTCGCCCGCCAAGTAATAGCGCATTTCATCGACCGAGTAAATGTTGCCCAGCATTTCGTCTTTCAGATAAAAAACCTCTTCGCCTCCTGCACCATAGCTAACACTAAACACATCATTCTTATGGATTTCTCTAACGATTACTTTGCCATTGGGCTTGGTAAGTTGCAACAGCAAAACGGTTCCAGAATCCGACAAGATAGTGCACTCCATTGCCCTTCCATTCATGAGTAACACGGAGTCTTGAGCGCATGCGTGAAGCATGAATAAAGAAGCTGTAAAAGCTAGTAGCAACCGACTAATCATGAACAAATATAAGCGCGCAGTTACGAGCCTATCACATCATGAGGGTATAGCCAACGCACCAACCGACAACTGCACTCCGTTTATCTTGAGCAGCGCCATAGCACATGCTTCTATTGTAGCACCTGTGGTAATCACATCATCGATGAGGAGTATTCGTTTGTTTTCAAATTTCTCTGGTTCGCGCACCCAGAAAATATCCTTGACGTTGGTCCACCGCGAAACCCTTCCGCGGCGGGTTTGTGTTGCATTAAAGTGCACACGCGTCAGATTATTCAACGATACTTCGACGCCCAATGTTTCGGCCATACCGCGCGCTATGCAATCGCATTGGTTATAACCGCGTATATGCAGTTTCTTGGGGTGAAGCGGCACAGGCACAATTACATCAATGCCTTTCATGCGTTCCGATTCGAGCAACTCATGCGCGAACAAAGCACCCAGCCGTTCGCCTACTTCCTGGTCGCCGTGATACTTCAAGCGGTGAATGAGTCGATGTGAAATACCATTGCGCGGCATGCTCAAAAATGCCGTTGCCGCTTCCAATTCGATTCTACCCCAAAACAATTTCTCCACTGTGTTGCCAGATTCATCGCTCATTTGCAACCGAGGCAAATGTGTGAGGCAGTGCATACACACGGCCTTTTCGTAATGCATCAAATTGCGATTACAGGAAGAGCAATACTTGGGGAAAAAAAGGGCGCCTAAATCTGTTGCGTAGCTCATAGAAACTGGATTTTTTTACAATGATCCAGTGCCGAACGAAACCAGGCTATTCCTATTTGGAATACCTCATGCCCATATAAAAAACAGAAACTATACTCCTCAGCCCAACTGAGCCCGCTGCATGCGGAGTTTATCTACGATGGATGCCACCGCAGGACACACCATAGTATTCTTATAGGTAAGATCCATAATCTGGTGCATGTTCTTTCGGTCGGTATGCGGGAATTCACGGCAGGCCTTTGGACGCACATCATAAATACTACAATAGTTGTCGGCTCCCAAGAACGCGCAAGGGGCTGTATTTAGAACCCAGTCATTCTCCTCATCGATATGCAGATAACGCTCGGTAAATTGCGCCGACTTCATCCCCAGGTGCTTTGCAATTCTGTCTATATCGACATCACGAAAAATTGGAGAGGTTGTTTTACAACAATTCGCGCATTGCAGGCAATCAATACGTTTGAATGCTTCCTCATGCAGTGGATGAAACGATTGATCGACATCTTTTCTGCGTGTGAGATTCTGTAAAAATTTCTTGTTTTCCTTCTTGAACTGGATCGCCTTGTTGAGCGGTTTAAGAAGATTAGCGGGGAGTGGTTCGTTCATCAGTGGGGATCGCTGAAAGCAGGGTTATTTATAAATGAGGTGTCGGTCAGCGTTTTCAAGAAAGCAATAATCGCCAACTCATCCACTTCGTCGAGGAACAAGCCACCACCGGCAGCTTCCATGAACGGGTCGATAGTTGTGCTCACCTGACCTCCGGTATTGTAATGGGCAATCACCTCATTCAACGTGGCAAATCGTCCGTCGTGCATGTAAGGCGCAGTGAGTTCAATGTTGCGCAGGGTCGGTGTTTTGAAGCGACCACTATCGAGAGGATTTCCGGTAACCGCAGCCAGCCCCGGATCAGACTGGAACTGGGCGTCTAGGCCATTGTTGTGCATCAAGTAGTCGCCTATTTGCATTCCTGCCGGACCATGGCAGTGGAAACAATCTGCTCCACCCCACGGCTGCCCTGTATTTGGGTTTAAGCCGCCCTCGGTAAGGAAAAGATTGAAACCCGTTTCTTCGAGCAACGAGAATGAGTATTGCCCGGCTCGTTCACGATCAAACTTTGAATTGGCGCTAATCATTGTTCGTAGAAACGAGGCCATTGCTTTTGCAGCTTTGTCGCGTGTGATATCGGTTGATCCATACGCCGCGTAAAACATCTGCGAATAGCTGGGGTTGCTGCGAAGCGCATCAAGCGCGGCATCCCATGTATTATTCATTTCAATGGGGTTGATGATGGGTTCCAACACTTGTTCTTCCAGTGTGCGCGAGCGTCCGTCCCAAAAATAATTGTATGCCCATCCTAAGTTGACCAATGCCATGGATTGGCGGTTGCCCTGGGCACCAGTAATACCTGTGCTGAATTGATTTGGATCGGAAAAACCGTGCTCTGGTAAATGGCATGAACCGCAGCTCTGTGTTCCATCTGCACTCAAGTTTTTCTCCCAAAACAAATAACGCCCGAGTGCAACACCCTCGACGGTGAGCGGATTGTCGGCCGGAATATCCATAGGTGGAAACAACGCCGGTATCACCAGGTTATACGGAGTCGCTTCATAGGCTGGCGCAACGGGAAATTCAGGCTCATATGGATTGCAGGAAGCAAGCACGATGAAAAAACACAACACAGTGTATAATGATAATTTTCTCATTGTATCAAAGGTAGTAGGTCTTTATTCTGAACAAAATTCCAATCTGTGAGCGTAGTCAAGAAGAGCACTAAATCGGCCTGCTCCTGCGGAGACAAGCCAAGGGGGTGTATGCGCGCATCCTTGTTGCGATGATCTCTGCCCCCGCTGTTGTAAAAGGCCACGACCTCCTCAAGCGACGCTATACTTCCATCGTGCATATAGGGCCCCGTTAGTTGGATATTTCGCAGGGTGGGCGTTTTGAAGCGACCCACATCCTCATCGCGGTGCGTGGCACGTGCCTTTCCCACATCCGTGTAGTCCTCTTGCAACCCGATATTGTAATAGTCCATGTCGGTATAGAAAACGCCACTGTGGCAAGAAGCACATTGTGTGCGCTCAGAAAAGAACAAGTCCCTCCCCCTCAACTCGTTTTCATTTACGATGTTCTTTTGCCCCTGTAAATAGCGATCATAGCGACCATCACCGGAGATTAGCGTGCGCTGAAAGCACCCCAAAGCGCGTGTCACCACGTATGGATCAATTGTATCGCGATTGTAGGCCGCGCGAGAAAGCTCGCGCAGCAGCGGATCCAAATTCAACCGTGCGACCGCCAGCATCATGTTGCTACCCATTTCCAGGCTATCGTGAAGAGGTGCGAGTGCCTGCGTTTCAAGGGAAGGAACTCCGCCCTCCATCATAAACCGGCTCATCCATGCGAGATTCACCAATGTCGGCGCGTTTCGCATGCCAGAAATTCCATGTATGCCCGGGCTCACCATTCGGCCATCTGTGAAGGCCGCGCTTAGCACATGGCAAGAACCACAATTCAATTCTTGATTCGCAGATAATCTGTTGTCGTAAAACAACCTTCGCCCCAGCTCGATACGCAGCTTCGTGGGCTCATTTCCCTGAGGGTAATCGATGGGCGGAAAACCGGATGGAACACGCACTTGAATGGGCTCATCGGTCAATTTAGGTTGCGCCTTAGGAGAACAGGCTATCAAGAAAATGAACACGATGAGAACACGCCAAATCATGGCTGAAAACTCAAGGCCAACAAGTAATTATCCATGAAGTTATTTGTAAGATCCGGATTGGTACCTCCGTGCGTTATGGCCTCGAAAGCGATATTTACATCATTGCCATTTACCGGAGAAAATAGTTGGTCTACGTTGAGATGAACTGCAAACACGTGGTTGGTGCCTTTAAGCTCCAGGTTAAATGGCGCTGAAGTAAACTGCCTATAGCTGAAATCATCGCCCGTATGAATGGCAATAGGTGTCAACAAAGGTTGACCCTCTGTGCCTGTAGTGTCGCACTTACCTTCGAACTTCGCGAAAATGTACCCCGTATTCCACACCCAAAACATTCCTTGCGATCCCGCAACACTCAACGCGCTCGTGCTTGGGTATTGTGCAGGATCTTGGTCTTTATTGTAATCTCGTGGAACACCAATACCAAATTTCATGGTAGTGTAATTACCTGCAGGAATTTCCGCTGTCGCGGTGTTGTTTCCGTAAAAATCCACAAGCATAAAATCCTTGAGCAACAACTCAGTGCCGTCGTCTTTGACGAGTGTAATGAGAGAGATATAATTCATGAATTTGTCGGAGCGAAGTCGGTTTCCAAAATCGTCTAGATACACTTGCTGCATTTGAAAGGGTTGTCCTTGCCAGAGCGCATCAAATGAAACCGTGGCGGTAGTTTTAGAATCAACAATTACTTGCGGCTCGTCTTTGCACGATTGCAAGAAAAACACAGATGCAATCACTAAAAGAGGGAATCGGAAGACTTTCATGAGGTACTTATTATCAATGTTCTACAAAAATAAGTGACATTCATCCGAACAGCCGATGTAAAAAGTCAAAAATGGCAGATATTAGAGGCATTCGTCAATCGACACATTATGAGCACCACGAAAAGATTTACGGTTATTAAGGCCAGCGCAGGCAGCGGCAAAACGTACATGCTAGTAAAGCACTACTTGATGTATGCGCTCCGCTTCGAGAACTATACCTACTACAAGCACATACTTGCCATCACGTTCACCAATGCGGCTGCAGCAGAGATGAAGCATCGAGTGATGAAACGTCTGAGCGAGATTTCATCCAACACAGAATCATCCGGACTAACGGAAGAACTGTGTAAGGTTTTGAATGTGTCACCGCAAGAAATTCAGTTACGATCAACGCGCGTGTACAAACACATGCTGCACAACTACCGCAAGCTGAGCATTCTCACCATCGACAGTTTTACCACACGTGTCGTTCGCTCGTTTGCCAAAGACCTCCAGCTCAATTCAGACTTCAACATTGAGCTCAACTCCGAAAATTTTCAAGAAAAAATTGTTTCGCGCTTAATGGACGAGTTGGGAAGTGACACCTTGCTTACGAGTTATCTCAAAGGGTATAGCATGATGCAACTTGAAGACGGCAGTTCGTGGAATCCACGGGGGGATCTCATTAAAATCTCCAACGAGATCTTCCGCGAAAACGGACAAGACTCGCTGAAAAAACTAGCCGATATTGATTTGACGATGTTCCAAGAGGCACACAAACTATTGCGCGATAAGATCAAAAAGTATGAGCACTCACTCATGTCGACAGCGGGCAAGATGGTTGCGCTTTTGGATAGAGCCAGCGTAACCACAAGCGACATTCCGAATAAGAAAAGTGGTTTTTTGAGTAAACTCAAAAACTACGCTGAGGGAGTTGTAAACCAAAAAAAATCGGGATACTTCACTGCAGCTATTGAAGAGGGGAAATGGCTGCATAAAGATGCTGATTCCAATGTCCGCGTATCATTCGAAACCATCGAACAAGAGCTCAACCAACTTGCTTTGGAACTCTCCGCGCTTCTCACGAAAGAACAACAAGACGCCTATGCTCTTTGCAAAAAGGTAAACGCTAACATATACACCACAGGCCTTATCGACAGGCTCAATCAATATGCAGTCGAGGTTCGTAAAGAGGAAAACACCCTGTTGCTTGCGGACTTCCATCGGTTAATCAACGACATCATTCGAGCCAACGATGCCCCGTTCATCTACGAGCGCATTGGAGCTCGCTACAAGCACATACTCATTGATGAGTTTCAAGACACTTCAAAAACACAATGGATGAATCTCATCCCATTGGTGCAGAACTCTCTTTCCGAAGGACATGAGAGCTTCATTGTGGGCGATGCCAAGCAGAGCATTTACAGGTGGCGTGCGGGATATGTAGAGCAGTTCATCATGCTGCCTTCGGTTCCACCTGAATTCGACATGTCGCTCGCCACAAAAACATTTAAAGAGAATTATCACGAAGAACCGCTCATCACCAACTACAGAAGCAGTCAGTCGGTGATTGACTTCAACAACCTGTTTTTTCCAGAACTAGCGACACTTCTTCCGGCGTATACGGAAGTGTACAAGGATGTATGCCAGGAAAAAAAGAATAGCCAAATTGGCTATGTAAAAGTTGTAAGCAATTTGAATTTAAAGAATGGAGAAGAGAAAAAGGACAGGTTCGCTAAGCCTGAAATCCTACGTGCGATAAGAGCTAGCGTAGCCGACGGATTTCAATTCAGAGACATTACGATTCTTGTTCGCACTGCTGGGCATGCCGCTGAATGCGCTTCGTATTTGCACGATCAAAAAATACAATGCACTACAGCCGACAGCTTCTTGATATACCACTCGGTGAGCGCCAAGGTAATTATGGGATTCTTTGAATTCAGCATCTATCCCAAACATCGCTTTGCGGCATTCGATGTAGTGCAAGGGTTGGCGTCTATACACGATCACATTTCCGTGAGGAGTTTTGTTGAAGATTACTTGAACAACAAAGACAAGAAAACACTTCAACTACACACCTTCCTTGCTGCAGCATTTGGTGATTTATCGCACATTATGCAAGGGGAGAACGTGTTTCACATGGCTATATCACTGCTGCGAGCATTCCAGCTTCCGGCAGATAGTGGGGTGGAATATCTTTTGGATCACATTCGGAATCAATGCATAGGAAAAAACATGAGTCTGCAGCGCTTCATCGAATGGTGGAAAGAGCATCGCCACAAGTTGAGTGCGGCCGCTGCGCAGCACGATGCAGCCGTTCAAATCATGACTATTCACAAGGCAAAAGGACTTGAGTTTCCTGTTGTGATACTGCCCAACTTCTCGTCCCAAGCCAAGGACAACAATATTTGGATTGATCTCGATGAACAGGAGTATAAAATCCCAAGTGCCTTTGTTTCGATACGCATGAAAGACGAAGAAGGCGATGAAGAGGAGTCTATGCACGAGGGAGTGTCTGAAGAAATTCAGCGCATCTTTCTAGACTACATGAACACGCTTTATGTCGCTTGCACAAGAGCTTCACAGCGCATGTATTTCATACAGGAAAAAGGCCAAAACTCCTTCAACCGACTGGTAGATTTAGCGCTTACAAAAGCGCTTCCGGGTTTCGGTACTTCAGCGTCATTCGAGATCGGACAACCCGAACGTTTTACCCCAAAGCCCTCGGTGAACATTATCCAAAAAGTAACGCTGAAAGGCAGGGAGGCGCTCTATCCGAGAATGAAACTTATTCCAAGAACACAACAAGACTCTCCGGCGCTAGCCTACGGAAAATTACTTCATGAGTGCATTTGTCTTTTAAAAAACAAAGAAGGTATTGCAGGCGCGATCGAGCGTGTATTGCGTGGAAAGCAAAATCAACGGGTGTGGACAAGCAAACTGCAAACCGACCTGCATAACCTTTTGCATCATGCAGAGGCGGGGCATTGGTTCAGCGGCTCAGACCCCACATTCTGTGAGCAAGAAATCATAGATAACTCAGGAAACAGTATACGACCCGACCGTGTGGTGGTTGGTGATTCAATGATTACTGTGATAGATTACAAGACAGGTATTGAACGCCCTGCGCACTCTGCACAAGTTGAAGGTTACAAGCGTGAGCTTGCCTCGATTTACAATAGGCCTGTTGAAGGGTACTTGCTGTATACCGATGGGCCGAAAATTTTGAAAGTTTAAATATCAATAAAAATCGTATTGTAGCTACATGAATACTGCTCGAATGAAATGCTTGTTTTTTGCTTCGGCATATCTTCTCGTTTCCCTCTCTGTTTGGGGACAGGCAGAGCTACTAGCATCCGGAAAACTAGACCATCTCTCGAACGTTCAAGAAAGTGAAAGCCGGGCTGCGGCGTGTGCTCCAGCGACCGCTCTGCGCGACTTAGAATGGAACAACATCAATGCACTTATTGAAACGGGAGGTTCACTTTGGCAAGACAGAGCCAATGGCCGCTCTCATTATTTCGCACCAAAAAATGGCGATGCAGGTGTAATGTTTGCGGGTTCACTTTGGCTTGGAGGGGTATCTCCCGACCAACAATTGAAACTCGCAGCGTTGCTTTATCGCTATAGCGGAAACGACTATTGGCCTGGCCCACTCACCAACGATGGTGCAGCTGAAGTGGATGCGAACACATGCCTGTCTTGGGATAAATTTTCTGTGAGCTTGCGCTCCGACGCAGCACTGCATCGCCAGTACCACGATTGCATGCAAGACCCCAACTGCAACATGGGCCTTCTTTTCCCGGAGGGCTACAGCATGCCCAGCTACTTCAACGATTATCCCGCACATGGTAACGTAGCGATTGGGCAAGACTTCTACATCGCACCGTTCTACGATTACAATGCGAACGGGGCGTATGACCCTGAAAATGGCGACTATCCGTGGTATGACCTCACAAGGGAAATCGACTGCAAGTCGAGACGCCGGGAAGATATCGTGCCTCTATTTGGTGATCAAACCTTCTATTGGGTTTTCAACGACAAAGGCAACATACACTCCGAAACAGGCGGTCAACCCATTGGCATGGAAATACGCGCTCAAGCATTTGCCTTCAGCACCAATGACGAGGTGAACAACATGACCTTCTACAATTATGTGCTCATCAACCAAGGATCGCAAACACTACAAGATACTTACTTCGGAACTTGGATTGATCTTGACATTGGTGGCCACGTAGACGACTATGTTGGTTGTGATGTACAGCGCGGACTTGGCTATGGCTATAACGGCGACGCCTTCGATGACCCTACAGCACTTTCACTTGGCTATGGCGACAACCCTCCTGCCGTGGGCGTTGATTTTTTTGAAGGACCTTATCAAGACAACGACGAGATCGACAATCCATTCACCACAGACATTCAACAAGCGAATGACCTCAAAGGAATACCATACAAAGGCATAGGTATAGGTTATGGCGATGGCATCATCGATAATGAGCGTTTCGGGATGCGTAAATTTCTCTATCACAACTCTGGCGTGTCGAACAATGGACCTCCGCAACAAGCAGTTCACTATTACAACTACCTCAGGGGTTTTTGGAAAAACGGCCAACGCATGGCCTATGGAGGCAATGCCCTTACCACAAGCAGTGGAGCAGATCTTTCCATAGCTGCAGATTATATGTTTCCCGGCGACACAGACCCTTATCATTTTGGAACAGGGGGTGTTGTTACAGAGCCGTGGACGGAGGTCAGCAGCGGAAACCCGCCTGCAGACAGACGTTTCATGCAAAGTGCAGGGCCCTTCACTCTCGAGCCGGGCGACTACAACAACATCACCGTTGGCGTTGTGTATGCGGGCGCAACATCAGGCGATCCTGTTGAAAGCGTTGAAGCTGTGAGGGTAGCCGATGATAAAGCCCAAGCCCTCTTCGAAAATTGTTTCGAAATGTTTTCCGGACCAGATGCACCCGATGTAAGCGTAACCGAATTGTCGAATGAAATAATCCTGCAATGGACGAACAGCAACCCGCTCAGCAATAATTTTCAAGAGTCATATAGCTTAATAGACCCGACCATCCCAGAACTAGATGCAAACGGAATAGCCTACACAGAGAGCGAGCGCAGCTATTCTTTTCAGGGCTATCTGATGTA
>CAMBPD010000004.1 GCA_945869405.1 Chryseobacterium gleum
TCGCATACATTTATTGGAACATACATTTGTCCGCCAGGTATTTCGTCAAAAACAACTATCGCTACGGTTGCTATATCAGAGCACCCAAATTCATCACTGACCGTTACCGTGTACTCTACACTCGCTGAGGGGGTAGCAGTGGGAGTAGACGAGAGTGAGTTATCCAAAAAATCTGCGGGCGACCACACATACTCCACGCCACCGCCTGCCGATAAAACTGCGTTTTGACCATTGCAGAGGGTGACATCATCAGAAACCTCGGCATCCACAGCACTTACATCAACCACTACACTCAGTGTTTCCGAATCGCATTCGTTTTCATCGACCACGAAATAGGTGGTAGAAACAGAAGGGCTTGCGATAGGGTTGGTGATATCCAATGCAGACAGCGTGATGTCATAGAGCCAATACAAATTATCTGTTCCTGTCGCGTTCAGTTGGGTCGTTTCATCTGCACACAACACGACATCATTTTGAATGGTTGGAGCTACATCCGGAATAATTATAACTTGTACCGAAGCGGTATCTGCCGTTGCACACAATGCGTTGTCGTAGCCCACAAGCTGTATGGTGTACTCACCACCCTCGCTAAACTGATGGGTGGGTTCAAACTCAACACTTGAGTTTCCATCGCCAAAATCCCACATGTAATTTGATGCTCCAACCGTTGTATTGGTGAGTGCGACGACATCACTCACACAAACTTGCGCAGGGCCATCAATTGTAACCTCTGCCTGTATCGCGCTTAGATCGAACCGGAATACAGCCAAGTTACAACCTGTGCTTTCATTGGTATTGCTCCATGCCCCGGGTGTTGTTGGGAAGTCATCATTGTTTTGACAGCCCGCGCACACCGCGTGGTAAACAGAACCGTTTTTATCGAACCGTGAAGTACCACCATCCACGTGTTCATTGCTTTCACTACCTCCTAAAAAAGAGCCGTAAAGCAGGTCTTGAGCATTTGGCGTAAGCACACACAAATAAAAATCACTTCCATCGGTGGTGCTTTGAAATGCATCTGGAGTTACGGGCAAGCCAAACGTTGTGCTTTGGTTAGCGTAGCAGTCGCCGCCCATGCCTGAGCAATTATTGGTGTTGATGTCGCCACCCCAACCGCTGAAATAGATTTGCTCGCAATCACTTACTAAGAAAGCGGTAGGAGAAATATCAATGGCGCCGCTGCCATTACCCACCGTAGTATTCCACTCCATGCTACTTAGGTCAGGGGTGAACTTGGTGATGAACTGGCCACTATTGGGCTGCCCATACAACCCTGGCGTGATGGGCATGTTGCCGGTAGATTGGCCATAAGCATAAATGTTGCCTGCTGCATCGCTTTGCGCGAAATACACTTGATCGTAGGAAGGTGTGCCCACAAACGTGCCTGCCACCAATGCAAAGTTTTCGGGATTAATGACTGCGATGTATCCGTCTGTTTCTCCATTCCAAGTTGGGTCTGCAGCGGTTGGTGTTACCCAAGAAAAGTTTGCGCTTTGCGTGCCTCCTGCGATTATTAATTGGCCCGAGGAATTGAATTCGACGGCATAGCAAGCGTCACGACCACCACCACCAATGTATCTGCTCAAAAGAAGCGAGTTTAGGTTAGGAGATAGCTTGAAGAGAACACCATCAAAATTGCCACCACCGAAGCTACCCGAGGTCACCGGAAAGTCGTCGCTTCGTGTAATCGTTACCACGTATACGTTGTCTTGTGCGTCCACATTCACTTGGCCTCTAAAAGGGTCGCCGTAGTTATACCACAGTTGATCTGCATTGTTCAGTCCATCGTTGTCGCTTCCCCCAATAAATGTAGACGCCAAGAGCGATCCATCGGTATTGAATTTGGCAATAAACAAATCTGATCCGTTGGGGTGTTCGCCCGTGAAAAAACCACTCATAGTCAATGGCGGACCGCCTACAAAGGCAGATTGAAACGCTCCAGATTGTATGGGAAAATCTGAGCTACCTGTAACCCCAAAAACGATAATTCTATCTTCACTATCCACCACAACGCTGTGAGGTGTTTCCTGCCTCGATCCTCCCAAATAAGAACTGTACAACAACTGCGCTCCCTCCGAATTAAACTTTGAGATAGCGATATCAAAATCATTGGTGCTAGCGGCATTAAAGGTTGTAGAAAATGCTCCTACTGTAGTCGGATATCCGGGAGCAAAAACAACCGACCCCGCTATGAGATTGCCCTCCGAGTCGTCGCACGCTGTAAAGCCCCAACTATTGGCTGGTGAGCCTATGAATGTCGAAAAAGCGATTTCCGGATCGATCACAAGAGGCAGCGTTCTATCATAGCGACCCAATCGAAAACTCAGAACCTCGTCTTGCAGAACATAACTGCAGGAGATCTCCATCATTTTACCTTCAATAATTTGGTAGGCATACGGCTGCTTTTCAATGACCGTTTGAACAGTGGTGTGGATGAGAAGGTTGGTAGCATTATCGTGTGAAACGAGCGAGCACGAAGCCCCCTCGATGGCCACTTTAACGAGCGAAGGATCTGCGCCCGCCTCAATGATCCAATCGTATTTCAGTTTGCCTTCGGCGGTATACATCAGCACATCAATACCCGGAAAAACCTCATGCATGCGTGTTCGGCCAAAGACGGCGCAATGGTTTACCTGAGCCTCGGTCTGTGATGAGGTGTAATAATTGTAATAATGCTTCCCCGGTTGTTCTCCGGAAGTAGATTGAGCGCGGCCGTTCACAAAATTCACTCGATAGGTATGGCCATGAAGCGAGTCTGAGTCGGCCTTTCCATGTGTGTTATGCAACCGACTCAACTCCGAGGGCTCATACAGCTGATAGGTAAACCCCGTCGTTTCGGTCCAAAGAAACCCGGCGGTTAAGGGAGTTTGAAAAGCCACTTGCTCGGGCCACTGCCCTTGATTCGCGATCCACTCGGGCTGGGCAAAAACTATAGTCCCCGCCAAACAAGCGAAACAAGTAAGAAAGATATAGGGCCGCAAGCATGACATCCAAGATGAAGACTCAATAGGCACTCAGAAGGTTGAGCGACAATTATTCTTATACCAAATATCGATGACGTTTACAGTGAACTTAAAAAACGTTCATTAAATAAGTGCATGGATGACGCACCAAATGGAGGAAATAACCAAGGCATAAAAAAAGAAGGGCGCCACAAGCGATATTCGATAGTTTGCAAACCAATAGCCTAAGAGAAAAGCCACAGGGAGCAGCAGTGCCATTACAATCCACTTCCACACGAGCACGTAGGCAAGCAGGTAGGAGCCTCCAATAGAAAGAGCTACCACAAAGAAAATGGTGCGAACTGTTTTTGCCTTATTTGAAGATCTTTCGGATAGAAAAAGGTATCGCGGAATGGAAAACAAGAGCGACAACATTGCTATGAATCCGAATATGCGTTCTGATTTATTCCAACCCCCAAAAAAAGATTGGACATCAAAACTGACCCATTTATGGAACAAAACCATGCCCTTTATATCATCCTGGAAGTACAGCCATGACACCCAGTATCCGAAGGGCACTGCGAAAGCAATAACCGGCAATATGTATTCGCGCCAATTGAATGAACGCGTCGCAGCAGTTCCGACCCAAATTCCCAACACCAAAATCAAATACGGAGGAAAGCACACGGCGCCCAAGCCATACCAAAATCCCGATTCAAAATACTCGGCCAACACGCGAGGTTGATTGAAGATCTTAAGGTGATTGTTTAACCCAAACAACACGAACAGATTCGCAAGTAACACAGGGACCGATAGCTGGATAATCGCCAGCGTGGTGGCCAAAAGTGAATACACCAAAGCGGGCACAAAAACAGGCACGTCAAAGAATTCGTGCTTATTGAACACACTATTGGTCAGGTAAGCGCCAACTAGAATTAGAAACGCACTCAAAGCTGCCAACGCCCATGAGTCCGTATACCATCCCAGTAAAAAACGATCGAGAGGAAAACCAGCGTCAAACGCAACAAGGCGCCCTCTTTCAGCCGCAAGGCACAAGACGGTAATCGTTGTCAATGGCAACAAGGCCAGTGATAAGGGTTGGTTCGATGCGTAGCTGCGTAAAATCATTTCGACAAAAGTGCGGCAACAAAAATGATGGTAACCGTAGGTGATTTGAACAACCTCGCTTAGATTTGCCGCACAAATTTTTCAACCATGAATCTACAAAGTATCCTTAAGCCAATAGTTGACGGCTTTCAATGGACTTTCAAGAATGTAATAGAGCCAATAGGTCCTACGATGAATTGGATTTGTATTGTATTCGCATTCCTGGCTATCGCCTACTGGTTGAGACGTCAGAAAGCCTATACCGCTAAAGCAACAAAAGAAGGCACTACAGCCTAAGAGGCAGTGGTTCAACATAGATTACCCCACCCAAGTAAGGTGGGGTTTTTAATGCGCTAACGCATACAAAAAAACGGAAAACTAGTAGTTAAAACGAGCGTTGAATCACACCAAATCTTTCCCCAAATCTCTCCGGAAATATTTACCCTTCCAATGAATAGCATCAGCATTTGCATAGGATGTATTCAACGCTTCATGGATGGTATTGCCGTAGGATGTTATGGCCAACACACGACCGCCATTGGTCTTCAGCACATCGGATTCTAGCCTTGTTCCTGCGTGAAACACCAAGCTTCCGCTTACTTGTTCAAGGCCGGATATTTCATTTCCCTTTTCATACTCTTCGGGATAACCACCCGCCACGAGCATGACAGTTGCTGCAGCTCGAGTATCAAACTCAATCGTCATCCCTTTCAAGTTGCGCGATCCTGCGGCATACAACAAAGGCAATATATCGCTCGCTATCCGAGGCATGACCACCTCTGTTTCCGGGTCACCCATTCGGCAATTGTATTCGATCACAAATGGTTCGCCACCAACACTGATTAGACCAAAAAAAACAAACCCTGTGTATCGCATGCCTTCCTCGCGTATGCCGAGCATGGTTGGCTTAACGATGCGCTCCACGACCTTGTGCATGAACGATTCATCTGCAAATGGCACAGGGCTCACTGCGCCCATGCCACCAGTATTCAACCCAGTATCGCCCTCGCCAATTCGCTTGTAATCCTTTGCCTCGGGCAAAAGCACGAAATCCAACCCATCGGTTAGTGCAAAAACAGAGAGTTCAATACCCGAAAGAAACTCCTCCACTACTACTCGTGAGCTCGACGCTCCAAACTGACCGCCTAGCAACGTTTTAAGGGCCTGGTGAGCCTCGTCTAATGTGGATACAATGAGGACGCCCTTTCCTGCGGCCAGGCCATCCGCTTTGAGCACATACGGCCCCGGCAATGAGTTCAGATAAGCGAGTCCCTGTTGTAATGTTTCTGGAGTAAACGTGGCATAGCCTGCGGTGGGTATGCCGTTACGTTGCATAAACTGCTTTGCAAAATCTTTGCTCCCTTCCAACTGCGCCGCGAAGCGATCGGGCCCCACGAACTTCACGTTCTTCAATGACTCTGTTTCGTAGAAATAATCGGCCAACCCTTCAACCAAAGGAACCTCGGGGCCCACAACCACTAGGGTTATGTGGTTTTGCAACACTAGGTCTCGAATGGAATCGAAATCACTCAACGAACAAGGGAGGTTCGTTGCAAAGTGAGCCGTTCCTGGATTACCAGGGGCGATAAACAATTGCTTCAATACAGGGCTTTTCGATACTTTCCAGCCCAACGCATGCTCACGACCGCCGGAGCCTAAAATCAATACATTCATGACAGGTTCTTTGGGGTGCAAATTTGAGCGGAAAGGCGGAAGTGATGGGGTTAATTTTTAAACATCCCCCACATAGCTTATTAGACCAAGAAGTCCACACCGTCATACTTCGAGACGATGGCCTCAAGCTTTCGCAACACCACTTCTGCATCGTTGGAGGTCACGAGTTCCATGCGATCCTCTTTAAAATGAGGAATACCTTTAAAATAGTTGCTGTAGTGCCGGCGCATTTCGAGCACCCCTAAGATTGGGCCCTTCCACTTCAACGAAAATTCAAAATGCCTTCTGCATGCCTCAACGCGCATGGAAATAGTTGGTGGTGGCAATTTCTCGCCTGTTCGCACGAAGTGCTTTATCTCGTTGAAAATCCATGGGTAACCTATACTAGCCCTGCCAACCATAATTCCATCCACACCATACTTGCTTTTGTATTCCATTGCCTTTTCGGGTGAGTCAATGTCGCCATTGCCGAAAATTGGAATGCGCATGCGTGGGTTCTCTTTAATTTTTGAGATAAGCGTCCAATCTGCCGAGCCCTTATACATCTGCACACGTGTTCTACCGTGCACTGTAAGCGCCTGAATGCCTATGTCTTGCAACCGCTCGGCTACCTCCACGACATTCTTAGTGTCTTCATCCCAACCCAACCTTGTTTTCACAGTAACTGGTAGCTTAGTGGCTTTCACAATTGCCTCCGTCATCGCAACCATCTTGGGGATATCCTTCAATATACCTGCGCCCGCTCCCTTGCAAGTCACCTTGCTCACCGGACAGCCGTAATTGATGTCTAATAAATCGGGATTTGTTGACTCAATTATTTCCGCGCACTTCACCATTGTTTCTATGTCGCTTCCAAAAATTTGGACCCCGATTGGTCTTTCGTACTCAAAAATATCAAGCTTCATTCGGCTCTTGGCCGCATCTCGTATAAGGCCTTCACTGCTTATAAACTCAGTGTACATCATGTCCACGCCATTCTCTTTGCACACCAATCGAAACGGCGGATCACTAACGTCCTCCATGGGCGCGAGCAAGAGCGGGAAATCCGGCAATTCGATGTTACCAATTTTAATCATTGCAAAAAGCGGATGCAAAGATACTTTGCTTCCTTTGTACCATGAACTCATTATTAAAAAGCTTGAGTGCTTTACCACAACTAATTCTGTTCACCTCACTTACACTAGCCTGCATCGGCTTGGGAACGATTGTGGCCATGGGGGTTGGCACCTCAGTATTTGGCATTCCGCTTGTCGATCTTCCGCTTGTATTGTCGCAGCCCGAGCCTCGCTATGCGCATGCCCTCATATGGATGAATAATGTTACCCAGTTAGTTGGTTTTGCATTGCCCGTTTTTCTCTACCTTATTCTTTTTGGGGGTTCTTCGGTTCACAACCTCATGCTCAGCAAACGGGGCGTACTTCTTTTGGTTGCCCCTGTGATTATTATCTGCGCAGCTCCACTAATCGATATTTCAGCATTCATAAACAGCCTTCTCATTCCAGAAAATTCGTGGCTAGAGCGCACGTTCAAGCCAACGGAAGAACTTGCGGAACGCATTACGCGAATGTTTTTAGACCCCATGACGGGTGTGCCAACAGGGGTAGCATTTTTGAGCATTGCCATTATTCCAGCGGTATGCGAAGAATTGGTGTTTCGCGGAGTCATGCTGCCGCTTTTCGCTAAGATGACACGCAATATCCACGTTGCAATTTGGACCACGGCCTTTCTTTTCAGCTTAATACATGTACAGTTTTATGGCTTTCTGCCACGCATGTTTATGGGGGCATTGTTGGGATACCTTGTTATTTGGAGTGGAAGTTTATGGAGCTCAATTCTCGCACACTTCGTCAATAACGCCTCTGCTTTTCTGATGTTTCAGCATTACGGAACACTCGAAACCCCTGAAAACAGTCTCTTTAGCCATTGGGGATTCTACGCTTTAGCAACCCTCATTTTCGCTGCGCTTGTGCGCTTCTCTCTTCAGAAAAGCTCTTGGCCGAGGAACAGTTTCAACTACTTGGGAATTCCTGATGAACAGGGAAGGCGACCAACGGCAGACCTATTAAACACTTAACGTCCATTCGGCCCAACGCAAGTCTTCTGGAGTAGTTACTTTAATGTTTTCTCTATTGCCCTCTACGAGTAGAATGGAATAACCCGCTGATTCTACCACGGAAGCATCATCGGTAAAAGAGGGGCTATAAGGCTGGGTAAACGCTTTTCGTAATACAGCCAATTGAAAGCACTGAGGGGTTTGCACAATTCGAAGGTTCGAGCGTTCTGTTGCTCGATTAACTTCGCCTTGTACCTCCCGCACGCTGTCATTTACCGCGATCACAGGAACGGCGCTTCCGTGCTTCTCTGCCATTTCGAAGCATCTCATCAGGGTATTCACATCTACAAATGGTCTAACACCGTCATGAATCCCGACCACAGCGTGCTCGCTTGTGATTGTGTCCAATGCACATTTTACAGAATGGAAACGCTCTTCACCTCCACCGACAACTGTATGTGGAACATCAAAGGCAAACGCCTCGAGCTGCTCTTGCCAATATGCAAAATAGTCTGGATGCAAAACCAATAACAAGCTCATTGAACGATCAAACGTATGCAGTCTGTGCAGGGTGTGCATGAGTATCGGCTTGCCCGCCACAACTAAGAACTGCTTGGGAAGGACTGCGCCCATGCGCCTGCCGCTTCCCGCAGCAACAACTATGGTATACCGATTACTCTGCATGACACAAGTAAACTACCAGCAACTTCGGAAGGGCATTCTCATTTTCCATGCAATCCCCCGTCAGAAAATCACTTGATAAACTTCTGAGTAAACACAGCATGGGTATCTGTGTTTAACACAAGGGTATAAACTCCAGCACTCAACTGTTGGGTAGTCCAAGCAAGACGTTGACCGCTCGCTGACACGTGCGATGAGGTCATGATCACTTTCCCAAGCGCATCGTATATACTTGCGTTTATTAACCCGTAGTCTCCCCCTGCAAACAACACCTCTATTTCGTCAACCTTTTGCATAAAGCTAATTTTGCTCGCGGCTATCATTTCTGTTTCCGATAGACTAAGTGCTTGTATTACCCCAGCTGCGGTAGCGTCACATACGCCATCACATGTAACGGTGTAATTCAATACTTCATTCGCTTGCACGAGCACCTCAACGGTGTTTCCTGAAAGCTGCAGTCCATTTGAGAAGTTCCATACGCACACACCAGGCTGAGTGTGCAGGGCACTGAGTTGCACCATCTGCTGTTCATCCGAATATGCGGAGCCAATTTGATCAACGACAAGGCTATTTGCTTGTGAATCGCGCAAATCAATTTCCAATATCTCTTGGCTACACGGCGTGTAAATGTGCAATGCATATAGACCTGCGGGCAAATGCTCAACCAATGCAGATGATCCTTCCACGTTTGCAGTGCGCACAATCTCATGTTGTTCGTTGCGCACTTCATAACTAAACCAACTCGCATTCTCAACATCAAATGTGAACATACCAGTACTACCGAGGTTACATTCAACGGGCTCTGAGCCTGTGAGAACCGAGCGAATTTCTTGGGGTTGTTCTACAACGATAACTCGCGAAGACACTCCACATACATCTTGCTCTACCTGCAGCAAATATTCACCGGCAGCCAAGTGATCGAATGTGACAGAGCCTTGGGCCATAAACTCATAGCCATTTGTTGCGCTCAGCGAAATGCTCCAGTCTTGCGAGGGCACATTTACATCGATTGATGCATCGGCCAATCCGAAGCAAGAACTACCTGTAACAATAGTTTGAGCAGACGGTGTTGCGCGAATAATAAGTCGCACGCCTTGAAAAGGTTCAGTAGCATGAAGTATAAGCTGTGTTCCTTGGGTAAGGGAGATAACCTCTCCTGTAAGTACATCTTCCGCTACAAGACATGCACCTAATGGGAGATTTTGAAGGTCGACAACAGTCAGCACATAGTCACCCGCCTCAGGCATATCAACCACAACGGGAATCTCAAGTTCAGCAGAGTATGGTCTTGCATCCTGCGCGAGCGAAGCCCCGTCGGTTGCATGCAAAGACATCTCCACGGCTTCCGCGATAGGGCTTTGCAAATCTGCTACATCGAAGAGGTCATAACTAGCCGAAGCACTTTCATCAAACACAATAATGCTCTCGTCGGACTGAGCACCTTTAGAAAGGCGAAGGGCTACAAACGCGTTACTCGCATCTTCACTGCGCTCGAATGCTGCGCCAGTGTTGGTCTTGTGTGTCTCTTGGAATACAAGGTTCTGCGCTGTTGTATTCACCTTCACCAAGAAGCCTTGGCTATGGGCAATATACCGAGAGGCCGTTCCTGTATTGGTTGTGGCATTTCGAAACTTATAGGAATTCGATTGAAAGTCGAACACATAGTACACCTTCGGTCCGGTGAGCGACGTTGATACAAGATTCCAGTCAACCTCTGACGGGTAAGGATTACCAACAAGGTTCCACCCATAATCGAAAATTCCTCCTGGGGATGTCACAGTATAACTCAAAGGAACCGTAACCTGTCCGCTCTGAATGAGCCCCGTGTTATCTAAGTTTTGAACCGCACCAGCCAACCAAACATAATACCCTCTGTTGCTCAATATTGCGTTCGTCACGTTGGTGACACCGACATACCCGGTATTCATTGATCCGGCAGTTGGTTCATTATAAATCTGCACGTTGTTAAACCCATAGCTTGGGAAGTCGGAGCCTGGGAAGCCCGTCGTAACAATATCATCGTTCCAAGAGGCGACGGTCTGGCTTTGTATAGGACAGGCCAAGTTAAACCAATAGCCCTGTGAGCTTGGGATGGAGGGAATGTAGCGCTGAAGTTCCACGTTTCCTGAAATAGCAGCACCCGACTTGATTTCGCCAATTGAGGCTGAGCCTGCAGAGTTCGAAATCAATCGCAAACCGCCTGTCGATGTTTGGAGTGTTCCTTCAAGCATAGAAACTACGCCTGAAACAGAAACCAACGAAGGGCTCAGTGTAACGTTGAATCCATCATTGTCTATTGTCAGATTATTAAAAGTGGTTAGCGAGGCGGCTCCAGCGAAACCAATCGTTTGCGCAGCCTGACCCTTGAATACCGCAGTAGATGTCTCTGCGGTGAAAGTTCCCTCAGTAATCCAGTTACCGAACACTCGCATCTCTGCGCTGCTACCGAGCAGTGTTGCACCCGAATTAATTGAAAGGTCATTCATACTCCACGTGCCTGTTGCGGTAATGGTGTGTCCAGATTGAATTACGAAACGATCGTAACGTCCGGCAACTACAGCCTGAGCGGTGCCCACTGCGGTAGGAGCCCATACCACTCCATTCGAATTGCCGGTGGCCTGACTATACCATAAACGCTTGCATCCTGATTGCGTCATTGAAACAGCGTCTATTCGGAATACATCGGATGCCGCAGCTAAATACTTGAAGCGCACTCCAAAAAATTTCGCAATTGGGAACGTTATCGCGCCTCCAGAAGCATCCGTGCCGCTTCCTAGCGACGACAGGTTATTGAAGCCTCCATTGTTGTCGACGCTCAAGGTCCATGTTCCTTCTTCATTCAAGGAAACACGAATACCCACACGCACTCCACCGTTCACGTTGTCTATCCAATCAGTGGTTGAGTTTATAATTGGTGTTGTACCGTACACTCCATCCGTCACGCGGTACAAGCGAATATAATCCGCTGTTCCGGCAGAAGGAAGCGAGCTTTGATCGATTACGACGGCATAGCCATCGACCCCAGTGCTGTAGAAATTCGAATCATTTGCCGCAAGGAAAACCTGGAAATTATTGTTGGCGCTGGCATCGTTTGCAAAGGCTAATTCGAATTGCCACGTCGTTTCAACTCCAATTAAATTGGCATCATCGATTGGGTAGGCCAGCGAGGATTGACCGGCTATGGCTTGCGTGCTATGGCGCGCTGAATGCGTCCCATCAATGGGAGAACCTGTGTTGGCGCTCCAAGCCGTGCCATTGGTTTTCCAACCTGAAAGATTACCCGCATCGAAGTTTTGGTCTACAAGAGTTTCATAGCCCGTATCGTCATCCACAAGTGACAACTCAAGCGAATCGGCATCGCCTATGAACGCATTTGTTCCGCCACTCACGCTTTGAAGGGAGAAAACGTACTGCGCTACATCATCACAAATTGCATTGTTTGCGGGATCGATGTAAATGTATTTGGTTCCAGTAGCACCAGCGGCCCACGTGAGCGTTTGCGTGGTATAGCTTGGCGCGTATGCTGTTGTCGGGTTGGGTCCAGCCCCAGCGCGAGTAGCATCGCCGGAAAGAACAATTTGAATGCTAGTGGCAGCAATGCTCGAAGGGTTGAAGATGTCGACTCCTATGGCGAAATTGTTTGCAAGCGTAGCGTCTTCACTCACTTGGCCAGTTACAGCTCCGTTCAGTACCACATAGGTATCGGGAGGCAAAGCGCGGAATCGGAAACTATCAAACTCAGCGGCAGCGCGACCTTCCGCGGTATTGTCGTGAACGACCAAAAAACCAAAGTAGCCATTGGCTGCTGGAGCATAGGTATTGTCTGTTACATCGCCATGGTTTACTGAAGACAGCGCGTCAGGGCAGCTAAGCGGAGTGGGTGTGGATTGGGTTGTTGCACCGTTTGTGGGTAAGGTAGACGTGTTAATCGTCCATACGCCGAGCTGCGATCTCATGACTTTGAAGGTCACCCCATAGTCTGTCAATGCTGTTGGAATACCAGTGCTGGAAGTGAAGATGGTAGTAGCCACGCCATCATCGATGCGCTGCAAGCGGATGAACGAAGTTCCCGTTTGGCCAAGTAAAATGCGGTAACCATCTAGAGCGCCTGATTCAAGATTGGAGTTGTTGGCATAGAGGTATACAGCCTGTTGGTTATTCGCATCTAAATCGGAAGGCGCTCCTCCCACACCATCACGACCAATCCAAAAGTACCATTCCTGCTGAGAGTCCCAAGTGGTTATTTGCGTGCTGATGTATTGTGATCCGGAGCCCGTCGATACGCTCAGTTTTGGTGTTGAAGTACGGGTCGCTTCACTGCCTGTAAGACCCGATGCCGTTGAATTGGAGGCAAGGGTAAAATTAGCCGCATCGCCACTCCATGCTGGGGTAGTGAAATTCGCATCGCCGAAATAATCATTCACATCGTATTCAAAATAGGCCCTGAAATTTGCCCCTCCGTTGCTAGAGTACTTGGTGTTTGTGCAACCACCAGAATCATCGCCCGTAGCTTCGAAGTACACCTCTACCACATAACTACCAGATGCAGTAATGCCCGTGAGCAGGTTCAAGGTTGAAGAGGGCGCAACACGCCACTTTTGGTCTCCGGTATTTGTTACATCTGGGCCACAAGCACCGCCAGAACAGTCGGTTCCTCCAAAATTACAACAGAACGATAGCGCAAGTGAACTGAAAGCTGGAGGAGTGTCGCATGTGCGGTAAACCCTGTAGCGCATGGTAGCTGTGCAGACATTGGAAGCCGCGTTTTTGAAGGTAAGTACCTCAGCAAAATTGATTTCTAGAGAACCACCCGAGGTGTAGCGACCAAAATAATTGTGCTGAAAATTTGGCGACAGACCGTCCAACTGGCAGTCGTAATAACCACCGTTTACGCTTAACCCGGACTTGTATATATCCCAAGCGGCGCTTGCATTTAATGTTGGTAGAGCAAGGCAGGCAACGAGGAACAACTTAATCGTTTTCATATGCATAAAATTAAATGAGGTCTAATTCTGTTCTTAGTTTCAAGGGTCGCTAAGGTAATGCTAAAAACAAGTACTCACAAGCAAAATATGCTATCTACAAACC
Source organism: Chryseobacterium gleum (assembly GCA_945869405.1). Classification (GTDB taxonomy): domain Bacteria; phylum Bacteroidota; class Bacteroidia; order Flavobacteriales_D; family Sanyastnellaceae; genus JAIBBG01. The sequence continues at coordinate 13,546 of CAMBPD010000004.1, forward strand.
AAACGGTGTTATTTATACCACAACTGACAATGAGTTGATTATGAAAAAAGACAGTTCGCCATTGTCGTCTAATTAATCCGGAACATCAAGTTTGCGTAAAGTTAAAAACCAAGCGCTTGACTTTTCTACACTTGTCCCTACTTTTGGCCGCTTGCTTAATTTAAATGACTCTATGAAAAAACTTTTACTCTTGGCAACTGTGGCCATATCCACTGGAGGACTAACCGCTCAAAACAACTGCTTTGATGTGTTCATTTCAGAATACGTTGAAGGGTCGAACAACAATAAAGCAATTGAGCTCTACAACCCTACACCGAACCCAATCGTTTTGGATGGTTTGTATTCCATGGGACGCGATCGCGATGGAGCGGGAAACCCTATGCTACTTCCGATTACAGGGGTTATTTTGCCTCACCAAGTGCGCGTATTTGCGCTCGACAAGCGTGACCTAGCCGGCACCGGCACGGAAGTTCCTCTCGACGTCGAGCTGATTGCATTGGCCGATACGTTCCTCAACCCCGTTTATGTTCAATCGAACTCACCAATGTATTTCAACGGTGACGATGCGTTTGTTCTGGTTAAAAACGGCAATCAGATTCTGGATATCGTTGGTAAAATCGGCGAAGATCCTGGAGGCGGATGGTGGGTACCGGGCGATCCGGCAACTCGTTGGTGGACGCAAGACAACACGATGATCCGCAAACCAAGTGTATTGAGCGGTGTTTCAACCAACCCTGATGTATTCGATCCTTCATTGCAATGGGATAGTTTGCCATCCAACACTTACACTGAATTAGGTGAACACTTGTGCGATTGCGTCAACCTCAATCCGAATGCAATCAATGAGAACACCCTTTCGACCTTCAGCATTTTCCCTAACCCAGTATTGCAAGGTTCGTTTGCGCTGAAGAGCTCTTTGTCAATGGAGTCGGTATCGATTCTCTCTGCCGATGGCCGCTTGATCGACCGCCGCAGCCTGCAAGGCGTTACCTACACCAACATCACATTTCCACAAGCGGAGGCGGGTGTTTACTTCATTGAAATCGTTTACACCGATGGTAAAAAAGCGATTCAGAAATTGTTAGCACGCTAATTAAGAAATTGATCTATAACGAGAGAAAGGGGTTTTAAGCCCCTTTCTTTTGCTTCAAAAATCAGGCTCACATGAAACAATTCCTTCTTTCCTTTCTAAGTGCACTACTCTCGATTTCAGCACTTTGCCAAGCCACAGTCAGTGGGCGCGTGGCCGACAGTGAAACGAACGAAGCCTTGCCTGGAGCAGTTGTAACCTTTGAAGATGGCGCGGGCACAACCACCGACTTGGACGGGAGTTACACCTTGAAACTGGAAAACGGATCTTACGTGCTAAGTGCCGCTTTTGTCGGCATGGAACGCATGTCTATTCCGGTGGAAATAAACGGTGAAAATCAGACGGTCGATTTTCTGTTGAACTCCACCTCTACCATGAGCGAAGTGAATGTGACAGCAGATATGGCTGTTGGACGCCGCACGCCCGTAGCATTTAGCGATATCTCCTCGCTCAAAATCAAAGAAGAGCTTGCCTCGCGCGACCTTCCGATGATTCTCAATACAACGCCCGGCGTATATGCTACTCAGTCGGGTGGGGGCGATGGCGATGCCCGTGTGAACATTCGTGGCTTCAGCCAACGCAACGTTTCCGTGATGGTCGATGGTATACCCATGAACGACATGGAAAACGGATGGGTGTATTGGAGCAATTGGTTCGGCCTGGACAATGTGACGCAAAAAACCCAGGTACAGCGTGGTTTAGGAGCATCGAAGCTCGCTGTTCCGTCTATTGGTGGTAACATCAACATCCTGACGCAAGGCATGGAAGAGAAGTTCAATGTGAAGCTCTCGACCGAGCTGGGCAACAACAACAACATGCGCCAAGGTTTCGGAATTAACAGCGGCCGTTTACGCGGCGACTGGGCTGTTACAGCAGCCTTTTCATACAAGACCAACGATGGATGGGTAGAGCAACTCAGCTCAAAACAGATTTTTTACTTCCTCAAAGTTCAAAAGCAATTCGAGAAGCATGCGTTTTCATTTTCTGCAATGGGCAGCCCGCAAGAACACGAGCAGCGTCTAGGAAGAAACCGCATGTCGTTTTACGACGTTAATTACGCAGTTGCCAATGGTGCTGATACGGCCGGTTCTTTTGCACAACAAGTTCCCCTTGACCGTGGGTTACGCTACAACTCTGAATGGGGCTATCTCTCGCGCAACCGATACGACGCAGAAGCTCCGGTTGAAACTCAATCAGGTCGTAACAACTACTACCACAAACCAATCGTAAACTTCAAGCACTTCTGGACACCCAGCGAAAAATTTGCGCTTTCCAATGTGCTCTACGCTTCATTTGGTAATGGAGGTGGCATGAGGCCCAACACCTCCATTCAGGACTCCACCGGACACATCGACTTTCAATACATGTATGACAAGAACACCAAGACGTTTACCAACTTCCTGGGTGTTGTTATCAGTCCTGCAAATCTGAATTACATCAACAATCCGAATGCATACGCTGCATCTTACTTCATGCAGTCGAGCGTCAACAACCACCAATGGTATGGCTTGCTTTCCACTTTCAAATCGGAAATCAACAAGCAGCTAGAGCTCTCAGGTGGATTGGATGTTCGCTATTATACCGTAGACCGCTATCAAATAGTGTATGATTTGCTCGGAGCCGACTACGCGCTGATCGACAAGAAGAGCAGCTCTGAGAATCGATACATCCAGAATCAAAACATTGAGTCGGAATACAACAACACGCTTCTCGGCAAAGTGGTTCGCTACGAAGGAGATCGCATCAACTACAACATCACCAGCAATGTGCTTCAGTCGGGCCTATTTATGCTGGCCGAGTATTCAGGTGAGAGCTATACTGCGTTCTTGAATGCAACCATGTCGAACAGCCGTTACAACCGCATCGATCACTTCGCGATGGGCGATTCAATGGGCAATGAAATCGAGAGTGGCTGGAAAAACTTCAACGGAGGAACCGTGAAGGCAGGCTTCAACTACCGTTTCAACAAGCGCGCATCCGTATTCATGAATACCGGATTCCTTTCACGCGCCCCGATGTTGGCCAACACTTACTATAGCACTAGTCTGGAAACATTCGACAACCTGCGCAACGAAGAAATTTCTTCAGCTGAAGTGGGAGCCAACTACAACACGAAAGAATTCAAAGTAACCTTGAATGCCTACTACACTATATGGAATAACCGTCCTGTAACCGGCACACGCACCAACGGAACAGAAAACTATTATTACAACGTTCCAGGAATGCGCGCGCTCCACCAAGGCGTTGAGCTCGATGCAGAGTGGGTTGCCGACAAGCAACTTTCATTGGAAGGCGTGCTCTCTGTTGGTGACTGGCGTTGGAAATCGGCTGCTACTGCCTACGTGACCGATGAAAACGGAAACACGGTTGGCGACCCTATTGAGTTTGACGCACGCAACATCAAAGTAGGTGATGCGGCACAATTTCAAACCAGCTTTGCGGTTCGCTACAGCCCTATCAAAGGACTCTACTTCAAGCCACGCTTCACGCGTTTCGACAACAACTTCGCAGAGTTCAACCCAGATGGGTTGAGTGGTGAAAACGCCGGAAAACAGTCGTGGAAAATGCCGGCATACAACATGCTCGATTTAAGTATGGGCTATGGCCGCGATATTTCCAAAGGCTATAACCTCGTGTTTCGCATCAACATCCTGAATGTGTTGGATGAAGTATTCGTAACCGATGCGCTCAACAACGAGTTTAAACCTCAAAATAACCCAGGATTCAATGCATCATCCGCCGGAGTTTACTACGGCATGGGCTTGCGCTGGACAGTAGGTCTTACACTCACAATTCGATAAGCAATTAACCAAGCACACAATAATGAAAAGTACACTTACCTTTATCTGCACTGCCCTGTTGGCAATCTATTCAACCGTTGCCGGTGCGCAAGCAATTTTACCTTCCGCCTGGAATTTCGACGTGAACGCTCCAACCGGTTGGTCTGAATCTCTAGGTGCCAGCAACACTCGCTATGCCAACGGTCAAAACGGACAGGCCTGTCGATTGGATGCAACCGGAGATTTGGTTCTTCTCGAGTTTGCCGAAGAACCCGGTGCGCTCAACTACTATCTAAAAGGACAAAACAGCGGAGGTACATTTCAAGGCACCTTCACCATTCAGGAAAGTGTTGACGGAGTGAACTTCACTACGCTTCGCTCGCTTATGGGCGGTGAACTTCCGGCTACTGCCTTTACAATGTTCACCGATAACCCTGCGGCAAGCACCCGTTACATCCGTTGGTTTTTCACCGAAAAGATATCTGGTCACAACGTGGCACTCGATGAGATTTCTCTGATTGCACCAACAGCGGGTACTGCGCAAGAAATCAATGTTACAGACGGCACCAATAACATCCCAAGCGGTTTCACCGTGTTCTTAGGCGATAATTTGGGACAACCTTTATTCATCGAAAACTTGGGCTCTGTCGCTTCGTTGGACATTACAAACATCGAAATATCCGGAACGAATGCATCCGAATTCTCGGTTGCATTTGAGCCGTTTTCTGTTGCACCAAATGGCACAGGCATGGGCCTCGTATCTATCGATTTCACTCCTACTTTCAACGGCTCACACTTTTGCACTGTAACCATCAGCAGCAACGACGTGAGCGAACCAACCTATGTGGTGAATTTGTATGCCATTTCGGGTGGGTTTGCAACTGAGCCTACTGCACAAGCCACATCGATCACATTCGACAACGTTCGTTCATGGGATTTCCAAACTACACTTGCCGCTGCTGCGCAACCCGCGGAAGGCTACATTGTGCTCCGCAAAAAAGGGTCACCTGTTAATGAATCACCTGTTGACGGCACAACGTATGTGCGAGGACAATGGATCGGCAATGCGCAAGTTGTATATGTTGGAGAGGCAGCTAGCTTTGATGCACGTGCCATCGAAGCAGGTTTTACTTACCACCTAGCAGCATTTGCATTCAATGGTCAGCTAGGATTCGAAAACTACCTGACTTCAAGCCCTACAACATCTACCGTCGACGCACCGGCATCAAATTTTGGTTCATTGTATAGCGCAATCAATGTGAGTAGTCCTTCATTGGTTACCGATTTAACTGCGCTCATGAACCCGTCGAACTATTTCCAAGTGTATTACAGCAACTACATCAGCACGCTCGTAAACAATTTCTACGTGCGCGATACCGTGGTAACAGGGGTTACACAAAGCATGGTTGAATGCCAGTATAGCGGTGTGCCTTATCTGTTTGAAGCGGGCTTCCAGTGGACCAGCCTCAGCCGCGAACACCACTATCCGCAAAGCTGGATGCCAACCTACTTCGACGCTAGTTTCGATCAGTCTTTTGAAGTAAGCGACTTGCACAACCTGTCGCCTGTTTTTCAAAATGAAGTGAACGCTGTAAGAAGCAACAATCCTTACGGAGAAGTTGTAACACCTACCAGCACCTTTGAAGATTGCATGCTTGGAGCAAACAACCTCGGCCAAACAGTGTATGAAATGCGGGAGAGTTATAAAGGAAATTCAGCTCGCGCTATCATGTACCAAGCAACCAAGAACAACACATCTACTGCAGACTTCAGTCTTCCAGAACAGATTTCTATCGTCATTCAATATGGACAGAGTGAACAACTGTTGAAGCAGTGGCATTTCCAAGACCTGCCAGACAGTTGGGAGATCACGCGCAACGAATACATTCAATACGAGCAGCACAACCGCAATGCGTTTATCGACCAGGTTAGCTACCCATGCTACATCCGCTTTGCAGATCTCACTCCTTTTAGCCCTGAATTTATATTCAACAATACCACACTCACTTGCATTGACCCAGCACAGAGCTATCAGTGGTATTTGGATGGTAACCCAATTGAAGAAGCTACATCAGCCACTTACGATTGGACAACCGCGGGTAACTACAGCGTAGAAATTCAGCAGTTCGATCAGTGCCCATCCTTCACTTCTAGCGCCTCATTGGTAGGCACTGCAGTAGAAGAAACCATGGGCGTTCAATTCGATCTTTCTGTATTCCCAAATCCTTCCGAAGGCCGTGTGGTTGTGAAAACACATGCGTCACGTCCAACAACTGCACAAATGAACGTGCTCGACATGACCGGTAAAGTTGTATTCACTTCCAATGAAAACCTGAATGGAGGATTGAATCTGATTGCCATCGACGAAGAAATCAGCGCCGGTGTTTATACAGTAGAAATTCGCAGTGGTGAGTCGGCTCAGACAACACGTCTCGTTATTCGTTAAACGAACTTTCACACTATTAAAAAAAGCCGATTCCAAATGGAGGCGGCTTTTTTTATTGGTCATATGGACGCATTCCTATGCGTCCCTGTCCCGACAATCACATGGTGACCTGTCGTAATAATCAGGACCCCTCAATCATGATGATAACTCTCTCCCTTCAAAATCGTGTGCGCGCGATACAGCTGCTCCACGAGCAACAGACGGATCATCTCGTGCGAGAAGGTCATTTTCGAAAAAGAAATCTTACCATTGGCGCGCGCATACATTGCATCAGAAAACCCGAAGGCTCCACCGATGATGAGAACGAGTTGTTTCACACCACTGTTCATGCGGCGTTGCAGCATTTCGGCAAAACCACGTGAAGAAAAATGATCCCCGTTTTCATCGAGGAGCAACACGAAGTCATCCGACTTGATTTGCTTCATGAGCACTTCACCTTCGCGCTCCTTTAAGACTTCAGATGAAATTCCCTTTGCAGGAACGTCGGGCAACTCCTTGTATTCAACCTTTGCGTAATGCTTAAGTCGGTCTTGGTAAATAGCGATGCCTTCGCGCAGATAAGACGCGCTGGTTTTACCCAATGTGAGAATAATAATCTTCAATGGATGAAGTGAAGGATCATTCGCGTTGATCGTCTTTCGAATCTCGCACATCTTGCCGGCGCAGTGGATTCAAACCATAGTCGCGAAAGAGTTTGCGCTGCTTGTATACATCACATGCTGTGAAGATTGCGGCTCTTAGCGATGACTCATCGGCAACGCCTTGACCGGCAATGTCGAAGCACGTGCCATGATCTGGTGAGGTACGCACCACTGGCAAGCCGGCAGTGAAGTTCACTCCATTGTCGAAGGCCAAGGCTTTGAAGGGCGCCAATCCTTGATCGTGATACATTGCAAGCACAGCATCAAAGCGCTTGTAACCGCCACTACCAAAAAAGCCATCGGCACCATAAGGTCCATACACCATCATTCCCTTATCGAATGCCTCGCGCACGGCAGGAATAATTACGTCTTTCTCTTCTGAGCCCAGCAGGCCATTGTCGCCAGCATGAGGGTTCAACCCAAGAACTGCAATACGCGGACGATTCATACCGAAGTCCTTCACCAACGATTCATTCATGAGCCTTAATTTCTCGTGAATAAGCTCTTTAGTGATGTGCTGAGCCACATCCTTCAAGGGTACATGACCTGTAACAATTCCTACACGCAGGGTATCACTCACTAGAAACATCAACACCTTTTCTGTATTGGCAAACTTGGCGAGATACTCTGTGTGTCCCGGAAAATTGAAGCTTTCGCTTTGGATAGTGTCTTTATTGATGGGCGATGTAACGATTACATCCACCTTGTTACTAGCCAAGTCATTTACTGCTGCCTCTAGACTTTTAAATGCAAACATTCCGGCGTCCTTAGTGGGTTTGCCAAACTCGACTTTACCATTGAAGTCTTTCCAAATGTTCACCAGGTTGACCTTTTTAGCAATGGCTTCGGATGCACTCTCCACGGTATTGAATTGGAAGTCTTCAACGTTCACGCATTTACGATGGGCTTTTACTACCTCTGGATGGGCATACAAAATGGGCGTAATTGATTCTACCATGCGCGGATCAGAAAAGACCTTGATTACGGTTTCCAATCCGACACCATTTATGTCGCCGCTTGTTACGGCAACGCGTATTCTTTGCTCACTCATTCTATTGATTGGCTTAACAGTAATTCTTGTTTATGAAATCGTACAACAAGCGCACACCTACGCCCGATCCGCCCTTGGTGCGATAAGCGCTTGCGCTGTTGCTGTATGCGGGTCCGGCAATGTCAATATGAATCCACGGATAATCCGTAAAATGTTCTAAAAACTTAGCTGCGGAAATTTGTCCGGCGTATGGCCCACCCAAATTTTTCAGGTCTGCAACATCACTCTTCATCTCGTCGCCATAATCCTTCCAAAGCGGAAACTGAACGGTGCGTTCCCACACTTGCATGCCGCTTTCAGCCAGCTGATCCATCACGTTGCGCTCGGCTGTGCCCATGACTGCGCTTGCATACGTACCGATAGCGCGCACTGCAGCACCCGTTAAGGTTGCCAAATCAATGCACACCTCAGGCTTGTATTGTTGCGCCCAAACAAGCGCATCGGCCAAGATGAGACGGCCTTCAGCGTCCGTATTTAATACTTCTACTGTTGTTCCATCGCTGATGGTAATTACATCTTGCGGACAAACGGCATTCATTCCGGGTCGGTTGTCGGTTGAGGGAACCAAACCAATAACGTGGACCGGCAACTGATTCTTCGCAATGGCCATCATTGCGCCTACTACCGCAGCACCGCCGCTCATATCGCACTTCATTTCATCCATGCTATTGGGTGTTGGCTTTAGGCTCAAGCCTCCAGTATCGAACACCACACCCTTACCAACAAGTACGATTGGTTTCTTGTTGCGAGCCTTCTCTGGCTTGTACTCCATGATAGTGAACGTTGGCGGATCAATACTTCCTGCGTTCACAGCAAGCAGACCACCCATCTTTTTAGCTTCAATTTCTTTCTTGCCAAGCACTTTCACACTGAAGCCGGACTCCTTTCCAACCTTCTGCATTTCTTTCGAAAACTGCACAGCCGTGAGAAAGGAAACAGGTTCATTGATCAAGGTACGTGCTACCAAAGTAGCCTCTACCAAGTGCTGCAATGACTCAGCATCTTTGGCGGTTACATACTTGTCTGCGATATGAATTGTGCTGAGGGAATTCTGGCGCTTCTTTTTGTCTTTGAAATACTTCAAAAACTGATAATTAGCCAATGCAATTCCTTCGGCCAGTGCAAGCGACAATTCCTTTTCGCCTGTTAGGTTGTTGATGCACACTTCGACCGACTTTGCGGCATTCAATGCACTAAGCAGCGATGCTCCCTTCATGCGCAACTTCTCGAGTGCTTCGGGGGTTGCAGCTTCCTTTTTGATGGGTAAATAGTAATTGAACAAACCCAACTCCTGCAGGGTAATTACGTCCTTCTCGTGTTCAATTTCCTTTTTGAAAAACGATAGCTGCTGCTTGTCGAGATCCGTGAGCTTCGAAGGCTCATCGCTGTAGAAAATGGTAATGCCTGATGCATTGAGCAATGCGCTCTTGGCCGATTTTAACTGTGTCATCCTTACTTGGTCAATTAACTGCTCAAAGGTAATTAGAGCAGCCTGCCATTCACGCTCCTTCGGTCATAGAGCGTGAAAATAAATATGATTTCTGAAAATAACTCTTACACTTTTAGGGGTTAATTGCTCACCGCCCGCTCATTCAACCACCTTTCCTGTGCATTGAAAATATATTCTGACTAGATGACTGACCAATCAGATTACGGTTCGTTTTTGGTGGGGGCCTTCATCAACGTAGCGTTTCTTCTCAACCCATCCATTCCCTTTCGCTTCAAGGGCGACCTGCGCGCAATGTTGGCAAACACTTCTTCAGACAAGTCGCGCCATTCCCCCGACGACATGTTGAGCAATTGCATGCGAGGTGTAAAGTGTTGTTCCGTATTCACAACTGAAAAGCGATTCCAGGGGCAAACATCCTGGCACACATCGCATCCGAAAAGCCAACCGTCCATCTTCGAAATCCATTCCGCAGGTAATTCCTTCTTCAACTCGATGGTGAAATACGAAATACACTTGCTTCCGTCCACCACGTATGGCTCTGTGATTGCTTCGGTTGGGCAGGCATCGATACACGCTCTGCACGTTCCACAGTGGTCTTGCACAGGCCCATCAACGGCTAATTCCAAGTCGATTATTAGTTCGGCGATAAAAAAAAACGACCCTTGCCGCTTGTTTATGAGGTTGGCATTTTTTCCGACCCACCCCAAACCACTTCGCTTTGCCCAAGCCTTTTCTAACACTGGGGCGGAATCAACAAATGCCCTTCCGTCTACATCACCGATATGGGCGCGCATATCTTCTAGCAAGGTCTTTAAACGCTCCTTCACCACCAAGTGGTAATCGTCGCCCCAAGCATACTTTGAAATCTTCAGGGCGCCATCGGCAATTGCAGTGGAGGGATCGGGAAAGTAGTTGAATAGCAGAGAAACTACTGAGCGAGCGCCAGGCACGAGTATGCGAGGATCAAGGCGCATATCGAAATGATTCTGCATGTAATTCATCTCACCTTGCATCCCTTTATTCAACCATGCCTCCAAGCGTGGAACTTCTTCGGTGAGCAATTCTGCCCTTGAAACTCCGCAGAACGAGAAACCAAGTTCCAACGCCCTTTGCTTTATCCAACTGGCGTTCTCGCTAGCTTGCAATTCAGAATGCGTGGCCATTAAAACAATTCTCCTAAACGGTTTCCTTTGTTTCTTCCGAGGTGTTTATAGGCCAGCTCTGTGACTTGTCGGCCACGTGGAGTTCGCATAATAAACCCTTCCTGTATGAGATAGGGTTCATACACCTCTTCTATTGTCCCTGAATCTTCCCCAACAGCCGTGGCCACGGTGGTCAGTCCTACGGGGCCACCATTGAACTTGTCCATTATGGTAAATAGAATTTTATGATCCATTTCATCGAGACCATGGGTATCGACGTTGAGTGCGTTCAGTGCAAACTGAGTAATGTCGAGGTCGCATTTTCCATTGCCTTTAATTTGCGCAAAGTCTCTTACTCTTCTCAACAACGCATTCGCAATTCTTGGTGTACCCCTGCTTCTGCGCGCAACCTCGTATGCTGCATCTTCCAAGATTTCCATTTTCAAAATATCCGCGCTTCGTTGCACTATATCGGTCAGTGTGCGCGCATCATAATAGGATAGGCGGGCATTGATACCGAAACGCGCTCTCAACGGCGCTGTGAGTAGGCCGCTTCGCGTGGTAGCACCAATAAGCGTGAACGGATTGAGTTTGATCTGCACCGAGCGCGCATTGGGTCCTGTATCGATCATTAAATCGATACAATAATCTTCCATTGCTGAATAAAGATATTCCTCCACAATCGGACTCAAGCGATGTATCTCATCAATGAACAAGATGTCGTTATTCTCGAGGTTTGTGAGCAAACCCGCTAGGTCGGCAGGCTTGTCGAGCACCGGACCAGAGGTGGTCTTAATGCTCACTCCCATTTCATTTGCGATAATATACCCCAGCGTTGTCTTACCCAAGCCAGGTGGGCCATGCAACAATACATGGTCCAATGCCTCCTCTCGCAATTTTGCTGCCTTTACAAATACCTCCAAATTCTCAAGCACTTGTCTTTGCCCTGTAAAGTCTTCGAACGATTTCGGTCGCAACACTTTTTCTAAGTCCTTCTCCGGACTGTCGGCTTCGTCACGAATATTAAAAGAATCGCTCATAGATTATTCTTAATTGGTAATGTTGCTGCCTTCACTGCTCTTGTAGCGCCTATAAATTTCGTCAAATATCAGTCTCACACGCAATGCGTAGATAGGCGAAGTGAATTGCTGTTCAATATCGCGGTTGTTTTTGAGCATAATTCTATAGCCCATGCCAGCACCAACTCCGATTAATTTCAGGATTTTAAACTCGAAGGCCATCCCGGGTTCATAGACAACCACTGGGCCTTTGCTGAAATTGCGCCTTCCCGTCTCCGAATCATAACACAGAAAACTGTTTCCTATGCCAAACTGAATTGGGGTGGAAACAACCCAAGGACCACGCTGATAGAAACTATACTCTACGAATGGCGCGATGTAATTCATTCGGATGTCAGCCCGCACCAATTCACCCTCAAAGATGACTTCCTCGGTTAGCTCTGTCCCAATGAAATTATATCCCAAGCCAACACTGAGTCTTGTGCCGAAATTGACGCCCCCCTTAACGCCATATACGGTTGCAGTTGTCCCGGTAATAAAGGAATTGCGGGTTTCGAATTTAATACTGGGTGATACTCGTTGTCTAAAAACAAATCGCAACGAATCGACAAGATTTATGGTTTGTGCATTCGTGCAACAAAAAATCAATACGAACAACGCAAACAAAAAACCACGCATGTATGCAAAGGTATAGAATGAAACCGCCCATGTTTAATATCCTTAAACCACCTCCATTTCATTTACGAGAATTAAGGAGAAATGGACTGCGCACAAAAGAAACACAAGCCCCTATTCTAAACAAAAAAGACCCACCTTGAGGCGGGTCTTTTGTATTTATTCGAGCTTTTAATGAGCGTGTTCTCCAGGCTTCATTGGGACCACCTGTGGCACAAAGTCTTCTTCATGTTCAGGATTGCTGTAATCATAGGCCCAACGATGAACTTCCGGAATAGCCCCAGGCCAATTGCCGTGCATGTGTTTAACTGGAGTCGTCCACTCGAGAGTATTCGACGCCCAAGGATTTTGAACAGCTACTTGACCATAACGAATGCTATGAAAGAAGTTGAACAAAAACAATAGTTGTGCTGCTCCACCAACGATTGCAAAAATGGAGATGATTGGGTTCAAATCCATTACCCAATCCAAAAATGGAACCTCAGAAAAGTCGTAATAACGACGAGGAGCACCGGCCATACCTACAAAGTGCATTGGGAAAAACACGCCAAACCCGCATACCAAGGTGAACCAAAAGTGCACATAGCCGAGTTTGCTATTCATCATTTTTCCGAACATCTTAGGGAACCAGTGGTAAATACCTGCTAGCATTCCAAAAATGGCCGAAAGACCCATTACAATGTGGAAGTGAGCAACTACGAAGTACGTATCGTGAACGTTAATATCCAACGCTGAATCCGCAAGCACAATACCCGTCAAACCGCCAGTAACAAAGGTCGAAACTAGTCCGATAGAGAACAACATCGCTGGAGTGAAGCGTATGTTTCCTTGATACAATGTTGTAATGTAATTGAACGCTTTAACGGCAGAAGGAATCGCGATAAGCAGTGTTGTGAACACGAACACCGATCCAAGGAATGGGTTCATGCCTGTAATGTACATGTGGTGACCCCAAACGATAAACGATAGAAATCCGATCGCCAAGATGGAACCAACCATTGCTTTGTAACCGAAAATTGGCTTACGCGAATTGGTTGATATAACCTCTGAAGAAATACCCAACGCTGGAAGGAGAACGATATACACCTCCGGGTGACCAAGGAACCAGAACAAGTGTTGGAACAACAGCGGCGAACCACCGGTTACATCGAGCGCTTCCCCTTGAATGAAGATATCTGAAAGATAAAACGCTGTTCCGAAACTACGGTCCATGATTAGCAACACCACGGCTGACACCAGCACAGGGAACGACAACACTCCAAGAATTGCGGTTACGAAAAGCGCCCAGATCGTCAATGGCAGACGGGTCATTTTCATACCCTTTGTGCGAAGGTTGATGATGGTAACGATGTAGTTCAATCCACCAAGCAACGAAGACGCTACAAAGAACACCATTGAAATCAGCCAAAGCGTCATACCTGTTCCCGAACCCGGCATCGCCTGAGGCAATGCAGAAAGAGGAGGGTAAATTGTCCAACCGCCGCTTGCTGCTCCTCCCTCTACAAAGAGAGAGGAAATCATAATAAAACTCGACAACAAGAAGAACCAATAGGACAACATATTCAAGAACCCGCTTGCCATGTCTCGTGCACCTATTTGTAATGGGATGAGAAGGTTTGCAAAAGTTCCAGACAAACCACCCGTCAACACGAAGAACACCATGATGGTTCCGTGAATCGTAACCATTGCTAGGTATGCGTTTTTGTCTAGCAGTCCGTCTGGTGCCCACTTATCTCCAAGGAAGAAATTCAAAATCTGAAATTTCTCACCAGGCCATCCAAGTTGCAATCGGAAAAAGATTGAAAGCAAGACCGCAATCACACCCATTACAATCGCTGTAATGAGGAACTGCTTAGAAATCATCTTATGGTCTTGGGAAAATATATACTTAGAGACCCAAGATTCTTGGTGGTGGTGTGCATGGCTTTGGCTATGATCCTGAGCTGCGTGTTCTGCGTTTCCCATCGTTCTTTTCTTTAACTATTTCTTTTGTTTAACGAGTCGTTTTTAGGCTAGCCTGTGCTGCAGGCATCATTGCGTTCTTCGTAGTATCAGCTGGCGCCTCTGTTCCTTCGGTTGGCGCGGCCTCCTTTGACGGTTCACCGGCAAACGTCTTTTGTTTTTCCAGCCATGCAAGGTATTCTTGTTCTGATTCAACAACAATTTTCATCTGCATATTAAAGTGTGCATTTCCACAAACTTTGTTGCAAAGCAGAATATAGTCAAACTTATCATCATTCAATTTCCCACGCATCTCTTTGGTTGTGATCGATGGGGTCATCTTAAAGCGTGTCGGTACGCCGGGAACGCTATTCATCTGAGCGCGGAAGTGTGGCATGTAGGCCGAGTGAATAACGTCTTGAGAGCGGAACACAAATTCAATTTCCTTTCCTACAGGAATATGCATCTCTCCTTTAACGATTTGATCATCGAAACCGGTTTCCCAATTGCTCTTGCCGTTAGACTGTTTAAACTCACCCAAATCTAAGATTCGTTGCTTATGGCGTTCAAGACGATACACCTTGTCTTGCAGAGTTTCCACGTAACTTTCTGGCATTACAGGTAGCTTTTCGTTCGCTTCCAACTGATCTTTTAAGGCTTCTATGTCTTTATCCAGCCCATCAATTTTCGCTGCAATGTGGCTCTTCGACACCAGACCCATTTCATTAGCGGTGCTTATCAAGTTGTAGTTTGCTGCTCCAAACTCTGCGTCTTGCCCCGGGTAGCGAGCAATCCATGCGAACTGCTTCGAATACAACTCTATCTGCAACGCATCCTCGGATGCTGGACCCGTGATCTTGTTCCAGGTTATCAATCCAAAAACGATAATGAATGCCATGAATACCCCGGGGACCAACGTCCATACCATCTCTAAACGGTTGTCATGGGCAAAGAAACGCGCCTTACGATCCTTCTTGTATTGGTATTTCCATGCCACAACAAACAACATCGCGTTCATGATGAAGAACATAATGGTAATCATCCAAATGTTGACGTTCATCAACCAATCGACATCCTTTCCATGCTCCGATGCGGGCTCCGGAAGGTAATCTCGGTAACGCACGTAGAGGTATAATGTGCCAATGAAAAACACCAGCATCCAAACAATCATCAAATTCGCATTTAGCTTATTGTCTGCCGGAGTAGTATCCTCCTCTCTCGTCTTACGCAATGCGCGTGAAAACTCATAAACTTTGGTCAATTGCACAATGGCTATGATCGCTAAAACAATTACCAGTATGATCAGTAGTTTCATTTCTCTTCGTGTTTACTATCGTTCACTTAAAACAACAATTTCTTATATCTGATGGTTCTCACTTTCATTCAAATACGGATGATTCACGGGAACCAACGGGGCCTTGCTCAATGCCTTCATTACCACGCTCACAAACAATCCTAAGAACCCAAGGAACATTCCTATTTCAAACCACCAAGCGAAGGTGATGTGCTGCACATGTTCACCCAGTCCCCATTCCAAATGACCGTGTACTGTTCCAGGCACTACTGCCATGTACAAATCGAGGAAGTGTGTGATAAAGATGATTATACCCACGCGTGTCAAATACTTCGGATTGCGTTTCGCATCGCGTGATGTAAGGGTGTAAAATGGTATGGCAAAATTGCAAAAGAAGATAGCCCACATCCCAATCATGTAATGGTCGTAACGCTCTTTGAAGTAGGTTACTTCTTCAGGAATATTCGAATACCAAATCAACATGTACTGGCAGAACCACAGGTAGCTCCAAAGCATACTTACCGCAAAAACCCATTTACCCATATCATGGATGTGGGAATCATTTACTCCTGGCATGTAGCCCTTTTTCTTCAACCAGATAAGCAGTAATGTGGCGAAAATCATCGTGGTTACCCACATGCCCGAAAAGATGTACCATCCGTACATTGTAGAAAACCAGTGCACATCAATACTCATCAACCAATCCCAAGACATTGTGCTAGAGAACACAGCAAAAAAGACGAGAAATAGCGCGCTGCGCTTATACTGTTTTATGTGAAGATCCATACTTGGCGCCACGTCTTCTTGCAACGACCATTGGCGAAATAAGCGGGCAAACACGACGAACACAACAGCATAGATTACAAATCTTAGCCAAAAAAACCAACTCGATAGGAACGGCATTTTGTTCGCAATCAACTTATCAAAAGAGGGACTGTTCGGATCGATGACCTCCGGATCCATCCAGTGGTAAAGGTGGTTTATATGAAGCTGCGCTGCGAGCAATACAACAAACACGACAGCGAGGCCAATAGGAAGATAGGACCACATCGCCTCAAAAATCCGTTTCAATTGGGCAGTCCATGCCACCTCAGCGGCATATTGCATAGCATAAAAGAACATTGCGCCAAGAGAAATGGCAAAAAAGAAGAACCCACAGATGAGCAAGTTTGCCCACCAGTATTGGTGATGATCCGTTTTATCGAAAAACCAACCGCCTACTGCGGCTAGAGCGCCGATAACCATAAAGATGGTCGACCAGGTTTTGGTTTTCGCTGGAATTTCGAAGTGTGTCATTGCGTTTTCCATAGCTTATCTGTCGCGCAGTAGTTTCGTGTTATTTTTTTGTTGCTGAGCTGTCAGCTGCCGGAGCTTCAGCGGCTTGTGTTACAAGCATGTCATTCGCATCAAACTCTGGTTCTGTAATGCCGTTCCGAAGGAGTTTTATATATTCAATGATCTGCCAACGCTCCAACTGATTTACCTGAGAAGCATGCTGACCCATCAACCCTTTACCGTAGGTTATAGAGTGATACATTTTACCCTCGGGAAGGTCTTTCAACTTTCCAGCGTAGTCTGGAATCCCCAGAATGTGGCCATTCTTAGAAATTGCACCGTCACCATGCCCCGCCTCTCCATGACAATGGGTACACATGTAGGTGTATATTTCTTTGCCTCTGAGAACATTCTTCTTGGTTGCCGTTAAGGGGCTATGAATTTCTGTGGCAGCGCGCTCATAATCTTCTGGAGTATTATTGAGTGGGTAGGGCATTACAAACTGCATCATTTCTGCCTTCATATAAGGAATCGTATTTGCAGCAGGAACGCGTGACTTAAGAGATACCAACCCTGCGGCATCTTTCATGTCCTGTGTCCAGTCCATCGTTTTGTTGGTGCCATAGTCAACGTAGGCCTCCAAAGCAGGCGAGCGATACATGTCGGGCATGTATTCTACACCAGGTGAGTTGGGGTCTTGACGGCACGATGACAGTGCGAATACAGCCACACAGGCTATCCCAAAGAGGGTTGTTGTACGCTTCATCTCAATAATCCTTTATGCTAAGTTCAAATACGTCGGTCGCGCGAATCTTGGCTTCAAGATCTGGAGCCGACATGTGATTATCCTCTGTAATAATTTCCATTACAAACTTGTCGTCCGTAGTGCGTGGATCGGGGTTGTCGGCGGGCATACCCGGCAAGGTTCCATTGCGCAGCAGGTAGGTCAATACCATGCCGTGAGCGCCGCAAAAGACAGAAAACTCAAACATTACTGGAACAAATGCTGGTGCATTCTCTATCCATGTAAAGTTTGGCTTGCCGCCGATGTTCCAATCCCAATCGCTCACCATGAAGTACCATGTTCCCAAAATGGACAAGGCCGTTCCGGTGCATGCATACATGAATGAACAGATGGCAAGACGCGTGCGCGTCACACCAATAATAGGATCCAATCCGTGAACAGGGAAGGGAGAAAACACTTCCTTCACACGGATACCCTGAGCAACGAGAGCGCGAGCAGCGTCCAGCAACTTCTGGTCGTCGTCGTACATCACGTGAAAAACTTTGTTGGCCATAGGACTATAGCGTTATTGCTTAGTGTTTGTTTTCGTTTTTATAACTCTCACCGGAGGTCTTCAAAATCGTCTTGAGCTCGTTGAGCGCCAATACTGGGAAGTATCTTGCAAACAACAAGAAAAGAGTGAAGAAGATTCCAATAGTTCCGATGAACATACCGATGTCTATCGGGCTAGCCTTGAACTCACCCCATGCAGAGGGTAAGTAGTCGCGGTGGATGGAGGTTACGATAATTACAAATCGCTCGAACCACATACCGATGTTCACAATGATTGACATGAAAAAGGTAAAGCCAAGGTTGGTGCGCAGCTTCTTAAACCAGAACAACTGCGGAGAAATCACGTTGCACGTCATCATGCACCAATACGCCCAAGAAAGTGGGCCGGAGAAACGGTTGATGAAAGCATACGACTCGTATTGCACCCCACTGTAGTCAGACATGAATAGCTCGGTTAAGTAGGCAACACCCACGATAGAACCCGTAACGATGATTACGATGTTCATGTACTCAATGTGCTTGACGTGGATGTAGGCCTCTAGTTTCATGGTCTTGCGCATGATTAGCAGGAGTGTTTGCACCATTGCAAAACCTGAGAAGATCGCTCCCGACACGAAATATGGAGGAAAGATGGTTGTATGCCATCCCGGAACAATTGAAGTAGCGAAGTCCATGGATACGATGGAGTGCACAGAGAATACAAGTGGAGTAGCTATACCAGCGAGCACCAGCGATATTTCCTCGAAGCGTGTCCAATGTTTTGCCCTGCCTGACCAACCAAAACTAAGAATTCCATAAAACTTTTTCATCCATGGCTTGCTCACACGGTCGCGTATGGTCGCGAAGTCAGGAATCAACCCGATGTACCAAAACACGAGTGACACAGAGAAGTAAGTCGAAATGGCAAATACGTCCCACATCAACGCAGAGTTGAAGTTGGGCCAAAGTGAACCAAATTGGTTCGGTAGCGGAAGCGTCCAATAGGCCAACCAAACACGACCCATGTGGAAAACGGGGAACAGAGCCGCCATGATTACCGCAAAAATGGTCATTGCCTCAGCAGAGCGGTTAATTGCCATGCGCCAGCGCTGACGGAAGAGTAAAAGCACTGCCGAAATAAGGGTTCCAGCGTGACCAATACCTACCCACCATACGAAATTCGTGATATCCCATGCCCAACCCACGGTTTTATTAAGACCCCATGAGCCAATACCTACTCCTACTAAATAACTGATGCAACCAATTCCGTAAAGGGCGACAATTAGCGCAATGGTAAAAGCAATTTTCCATTGCTTAGACGCCGATCCTTCGATTGGTCCTACGATATCATTTGTGATGTCGTGGTACGTCTTATGCCCTAGGATAAGCGGCTTTCTTATGTTGGATTCTTTGAACATCTCGATTGGTTTCTTAGAGGTTTAAGCTTCGTTTGCTTCGATGTTGCGCACCTTAGTCATGTAATAAATATTCGGCTGAATACCTATCTCTTCGAGCGCGTGGTATGAGCGCACGCTGTTGGCTCGAAGGACGTTTTTCGAAGTCGAATCGTTCAAATCTCCGAATACAATCGCGTTTGTTGGACAAGCTTCAGAACAAGCCGTTTGAATCATTCCATCGAGTACCGTTGTGCCGTTGCGTTTCGCTTCGGTTTTACCCGCTTGGATTCGCTGCTGGCACATGCTGCATTTCTCCATAACACCTCGTGTACGCACGGTTACGTCGGGATTCAATACCATCCTCAACGTCTCATCTTGTGATGGGTTTACCATGGCAAACTTGTCGTTTGTTACATAGTTGAACCAGTTAAAGCGGCGCACTTTATAGGGACAGTTGTTCGCACAATAGCGAGTTCCAATGCATCGGTTATATGCCATGTTGTTCAACCCTTCGTTGCTATGAACAGTTGCCGCAACCGGGCAAACTGTTTCGCAAGGCGCGTGGTTGCAATGCTGACACATCATCGGCATGTGAACCGTACGTGGGTTCTCTTCAGGGCTTTCCATTTCACGGTAAGCACCTATTGTACCCATTCCCGTTGCTTCCTTCGTGTTTGCCAAGGTGTCGCCTACTGCGATACTCTGATGCTCAGACGAGAAGTAACGGTCAATGCGCATCCAATGCATATCACGGTGACGAAGAACCTCGTCTTTACCCACCACTGGGACGTTATTTTCTGAGTGACATGCGGTTATGCAAGCACCACAACCCAAGCAAGAGCTCAAATCGATGGTCATGCCCCAACGGTGACCAACACCCTCCACCGGATGGTCGCGCCACAAGTCAGCCTCGCGTATGCCCTGACGATCGTTTACATCGATTTTTCCATCTTTGTTCACGTCTTCGTGCACTGGCAAGGTCACAGCCATATTGTATGAAGCCGTTCCACGTTTCGCGTCTTTTTCAGACAAAAACGTAGCAATAACAGTTTCTTTGATAACGGAGTCACGTCCCATAACGGTAGCGTGCATCTGTGTTGTAGCGATCGCATAGGTTCCAGGAGCAGATGCAATTGTAACATCGCCACTCGTATACTGCACGTGGCCCGCAGACAGCGAAGTCATTGGGTAGGCATTTCCACCTATAGTTTGGCGCTTATCACCATCCATCAAGTGAACACCTGCCTTTCCGGTTTGATAAGCCGCTTTTCCAATCTCTTCATTTCCAGCACCGCGACCATAGCCCAATGCAATGCCAATTGTTTTGCGCTTCTGACCCGGAACAGGCATGGCGGGCAATGTAATTGACTTGCCGTTTACCGTTACCGCAACAAGAGATGCACAATCACATTGACCTATATACGTCTCCAATCCCATCTCCTTCATATCGGCAGGAGCCATGGTTACGTAGTTGTCCCAGGTGACCTTAGTAATCGGATCGGGTGTTTCGTGCAACAACGCGTTGTTTGCGTGGTTACCTGCACCCATAGTTACTTTCTGATAGAATGTAACCTCCCATTCACCTGCATTTGCAGTTGACAGGGCAGCCAATGCATCAGTAATATTGACAGTGGGAGTGCCACCCGTTGCCATAGCAGGCGCGGCCAATATCGAGGCTGCCGCATCGGTTGGAACCATCGGGGCTGCAACCGTGCTTGCAGCGAATGTTCCGTTGTGCACTGAAGTATTCCAATTGTTATCTGAGTTGAGCAATGCAGCAGTGTAACTGCCATTGTGTGTAGCCCGCAAATAATCGTAATAATTTGCTGGATTGTCGCTCCAACGCAAGAAAGATTCCTGGGCGTATCGGCTGCCGTACAACGCATTGATTGTAGGTTGGGCCAAATCCGTGCGCCCTTTCATTGGGCTATAATCATTCCATGCCTCCAAGTAATGATGATCTGGGGCAATGTATGAGCAGCGTGTAGCTGTTTCATCAGCAAAATTGTTGAAGCAGATGGAGGTTTTCACCTTCTGCAAACCGCTATTGAATTTATCGGCACTAGTCCAGCTATAAGAAGGATTTACGCCGTAAACGATCAACACATCTACACTTCCCGCATTCATTTCTTCAACCAATGCAGCCATTTCTTCGTCGCTGCCTTGGAAAAGATTCGATGGTTCTTTCACATCGATAGTATTGCCAATATTTGACAGGGCCGCGTTGATTGCGGCCACAATTACCTGAACATTCAAGTCATTCGATCCTGACACAACAATTGATTCGCCTGCGTTGGCCTTCAAAGAGGCGGCCGCTGCAGCGATTGCGCTATCAGCGCCGTCTACAGCACCAGCCGATGAGCCCGTAATTGCAGCATATAAAGCTGCGGCCACGGCACCCTGCTGTGATGGTTTGATGGCAGTGCGCACATCGCTATTGGAACCCGTCAGCGACATGTTGCTTTCAAACTGATAATGCTTACCCATCCACTCACCTTCAGGTCTGCGTGTTTGAGCATATTGAGCAGTAAAGGCGGCGGGCATTAGCCATGTTCCAAGAAAATCTGCAGAAAGACTAACAATAGTCTTGGCCTTACTGAAGTTGTAATTTGGAATCGAACCACCATTTGCTTTAGCCAGAGCGCTGTAAGAGACGGTGTCGTATTGAACGTGTTTGACCTTACCAGCATATTTTGCGCTAAACTCGTTGATTGCGCGCTGCGTGCTTGGGCTTATGATTGTGTTGGATACAATTCGGATGCTATTCGCAGAGGCGAGCGCCGCTTTCATATCGCTATCCAACGAATTCCAATCGGTTTCGGTTCCTTGCTTGCGAGGACCCCGTAGTCGAGCACTGTCGTATAGACCGAGCACAGAGGCGTTCATGCGAGAGTTCAAACCACCACCCGCGAGCCCATGTTGTTTATTTCCTTTGATGTGAATTGGGCGACCCTCTCTGGTTTTCACCAATAGGTTACCGTAATCATTTCCATCGTAGTAGGTTGACGCGTAATAATTCGCAACCCCGGGAGTGATTTCCTCAGGCTTGATTACATAGGGAATCGATTTAACCACAGGTGTTTCGCACGCCGCTAAAGTTGCAGCCGCTAAACCAAAGCCCATGAACTTCAAAAAGTCACGGCGTCCGGTATTCGATTCTCCGAGAGCATCATTACTCAGGAAGTCCTGAACACTTTGATCACCTTTGAACTCGTTTGTTAGTGCATCTTGGGCCGCTGCAGTGTTCTGCAACTCATCCAAGCTCGACCAGTATTTCTTAGTTATTCCCATGGAGGTTAATCCGTGTTATTCGGTTTTTACAATTAATAGTGGCATTTGCCGCATTCCCAACCACCCAATTCACGCACTGTAGCTGAGCCATCTTCCATGATTTCACGCAATGTGCGTTGACCCACTTCAGACGCTTTGTAGCGTTCATGCATTTGCTGGTAATAGGCACTTCCTGCTAGATCCACTTCTTTCTTGTTGTGGCACTCTAGGCACCATCCCATTGTGAAAGGCGGCTTCTCTAATTTAACCAAACCCACTACATCTTCTTGCGAATTGATTTCATCTGCAGTTGGCACGTGACCAACTGTGTACATGTTTTGAGGACCATGACAATTTTTACAGTCCACCTTACCTACGCTGACGTGGGTTGAGTGATTGAAATAGACGTGATCGGGAAGGTTATTGACCTTGTTCCATACGATTGGCTTTTGATCGAAGCCCTGAATGTATGTCCCTGAAGCAGGGTCGAAGCCAATCGCATCGTAAATCTTTTGAATTTCAGTTGTCCCTGTAATCGCGCCCTTCTTGATACCCTTGTGGCAGTTCATACAAACGTTCACTGAAGGAATTCCCGCATGCTTCGATTTCACCGCGCTGCTGTGGCAATAGTTACAATCAATTTCATTTTGGCAGTTGTGAATGGCGTGAGAGAACCACACGGGTTGCTCTGGCGTGTAGCCGTTGTAAACGCCAATTCCCATCAGGCTCTTATAACCTACTACCGAGAAATAACACAGCATAAACAAACCAATGACCGCTACGAACTTTCTGTTAGACCACATCCAAACCCTCGCCGACTGGCCATAGGATAGATCAGCCACTGGTGGCAAACCTTCACGCTCATTAATTGCACTCTTGAGCGACTTCGATATACTCGCTGCGGATACTGCAATAATGGCCAAAATAGAACCAATGATTATGAACCAGACCGTACCGTCGCTTTCTTCATTCTTATCTTTCTCAGCCTTAATTTCATCTAGCGTCAAGCACTTGTTCACTCCTGCGGCACCTGCACCTGCTGGGGCGGCTGGTGTTGCTGTCTTAACGTAAGTCAAAATGTCTTTAATATCCACCTCGCTCACAGCTTGTGCAGCCATCCACCCGTAGGTTGCAACGTATTTTTCTACCAGACCCTTGATATAGGCGTCTCCGGTTGCCGCAGCACCCTGTGGGTTTTGAATCCATTTAACGATGAGGGCCTCTTTTCCCTTCCAACGAACGTCAATATCCTTAAGACCGGGAGCCGCCAAAACCTCCTCGGTGGTTCTGTGGCAAGATGCACAGTTTGCCTTAAATAATGCCTCCCCTTTGACAACATCTCCACCTTCGAAAACGCCTCCAAAAGCGTTGAAAGTGAGGAACATTGCTGTCGAAAAAGGAACCAGAATTTTACTGATAAAACTTCTTGAAAGCCTCTTCATTGCTGATAATTTATGCTATATGCAGGTTTAATCGCGGCGCAAATTTATGCCCCACAAGGCATTGACATTGGTGTGACAAAAAGAATGTTAACAATTTAAACCGATTCTAAATAGGGTGTGTTGACACGGTTTTGACCATTGTTTTAGAGTGTATTAGCTGCATTTCCGCGAACAAATATGGGCTCACAATTCACAACCCTAGCCGTTCGCCCACACCACGCGTCGAATGCTAAGATCAATCTGGGTAAAATGTTCTGACCAAAATGCGTTGTACGTTTGCCCTATGAAGCGATTACGTAACTCGTTGATAATCATTTTTACTTTGTTTGCTGTTCTCACTGGCTATTGCCAATCGGACAATCTAAAGGCCTTCAACGGAGACGTGGAAGTGATAGCCGATTCTTCAATCGTAAAACTCGAACGCAACGGGAGAAGGTTCAAAGAGGTAAAGGGTTACCGAGTTCAATTGTTTAGTGGCCCACTTGAAGAGGCGAAAGCGGAGCGGAATAAATACCTCTCTTTAGGCCTACCCTACTCGGCCTACATGAAGCAAATTGTTCCAGATCATGCATTGCAAGTGGGCGATTTCACAACGCGGCTCGAGCTCGACAAATGTTTGAGTGAATTAGAGGATTACTATCCGAAAGCATTTGCTGTTGTAACTATTATTGAGACCTCCGGCACGTCCGGCAGTTCAAAAAATTCGCGCTAATTTCTCAACTGACAAAATTTCGTTTTTGCTTCGAAGAGGCCGTTTACATTTGCTACTCTCAACACTACTCCGATGCCTTTTTACCACCAACTAGGAAACATCCCCGCCAAGCGACACACAGTGCATGAAAAGCCAACTGGTGGCATGTACTACGAACAACTTTTCGGTACAGAGGGCTTTCACGGCATGAGCTCCCTGTTGTATCACGCGCATCGTCCTACGATGATAAAAGCAATTGGAGCCCCGATATTTTCCGGCCCAGTCGCCGCGGTGGATTACAACATCTCTCCCATGATGTTGCGTGGCTGGAACGTGGCACCCAAAGAAGACTTTCTCGAGAGTAGAACCTACATGCTCTTCAACAACGACTTGAGCATAGCGTTAGCGGCCCCATCGAAGAGCCTTAGAGAATACTTTTATAAAAACGCAGATGCAGACGAAATGATTTTCGTTCATAAGGGATCAGGCACACTGCGAACTTTTCTCGGGAATCTTCCCTTCGGGTATGGGGATTACTTGATTGTTCCGCGCGGTATGATTTACCAAATTGAATTCGATACCACTGAAAATCGATTGTTCATTGTTGAATCAAATTCGCCCATAGTCACTCCGAAGCGCTACCGCAACAACTTCGGACAATTACTGGAGCATTCGCCATATTGTGAGCGTGACATTCGCCGACCCCAACAACTAGAAACCCATGATGTAAAAGGGGATTTCACAGTGAAGATTCGCAAACAACAACAGCTACACACGTTGGTTTACGCCACGCATCCTTTTGATGTTATTGGCTGGGATGGCTACAACTATCCTTACGCATTTAGTATACATGATTTCGAGCCTATAACAGGGCGCATACATCAACCCCCGCCAGTGCACCAAACCTTTGAGGCGCACAATTTTGTGGTTTGCTCATTTTGTCCGAGGCTGTATGACTACCACCCCAAATCCATTCCGGCACCCTACAACCACAGCAACATCGACAGTGATGAAGTGCTTTACTACGTAGACGGTGATTTCATGAGTAGAAACCATGTAGAGAAAGGCTATATCTCTTTGCATCCTGGCGGCATACCACATGGCCCACATCCCGGAGCAGCAGAGCGCAGTATTGGACAGACGGAAACTGCAGAATTGGCTGTTATGGTGGATACGTTCAAGCCCCTTAAAATCACTCGGGACGCAGTGATGCTCAACGACGAAACCTATGCCACCAGCTGGTTAGAATAACACATACTCATTTCATTTATGAACGCTGACAACAACTCTATGCAACTCGAAAAAACGGTTGCCAATGCAGAAGATTTTCTGCCACTTTTGGGAACCGACTATGTTGAGCTATACGTAGGAAACGCAAAGCAAGCCGCTTACTATTATATCTCCGCTTGGGGCTTTCAGCCTTTGGCCTACTGCGGGTTAGAAACAGGTGTAAAAGACCGCGTTTCCTACGTCTTACATCAAGATAAAATCCGACTGGTACTTACCTCGTCTCTTCAGCCAGACGGCCCAATCAATGCGCATGTAAACGCTCACGGTGACGGAGTGAAAGTCATCGCGTTGTGGGTAGATGACGCTACAAAAAGCTGGGAGGAAACAACTTCACGCGGCGGTGAAAGTTGCATGAATCCGCAGACCCATGTAGATGAGCATGGAAGTGTCGTTCTTTCCGCTATTCACACCTACGGCGAAACGCTGCATGTGTTTGTGGAGCGTAAAAACTACACCGGTTTATTTCTACCGGGATACAAGGCTTGGAATCCGGAATACCGAGCCCCAGACGTTGGGTTGAAATTCATAGACCACATGGTGGGAAATGTCGGGTGGAATGAAATGAATAAGTGGTGTGAATTTTATGCTAAAGTGATGGGTTTCGCGCAGCTTGTTTCCTTCGACGACAAAGACATCAGCACCGATTATACCGCACTCATGAGCAAAGTAATGAGCAACGGAAATGGGCGCATAAAGTTTCCCATCAACGAGCCTGCAAGTGGCAAGAAAAAATCGCAAATTGAAGAGTACATAGACTTCTACCATGGCGCCGGCGTTCAGCACATTGCTTTGGCCACCGAGAACATTGTAGAAACCGTTACAGCGCTTAAGTCGAGAGGGGTCGAGTTTTTACGAGTTCCCGAAATCTATTACGACGATGTTTTGGATCGTGTAGGCAAAATCGACGAAGATCTAGCGCCGCTCAAAAAACTTGGTATTCTTATCGATCGTGACGACGAGGGATACTTGCTTCAACTGTTTACAAAGCCTGTACTGGACCGCCCCACGATGTTCTTCGAAATCATTCAAAGAAAAGGAGCCAAGAGCTTTGGAAAAGGTAACTTCAAGGCCTTGTTTGAAGCAATCGAGCGGGAACAGGAGCTAAGAGGAACGCTTTAATAGTCAGCACAACATCTACATGTGGCGGTTGCAAATGCCGCTGCATTTTTTATTCACGCTCGAACGTTTGCGCGCCTCATCGGTACTAACCCATAACGTATTAATTTCGCCCCCGCATGAACGCTACTATTTCCATGAGTTATGTAATGATTGCGGTAATGTTGTTGCTCGCCGTCGCGTGTCTTTTCACGGAGTCTGCTGTGCAATGGCTTCCCGGCAACAGGCGTTATGTGATGGCTGGCGTTTTGGTTCTCTATACAGCCATACGATGGTATCGCTTGCAGGTTTATAAAAAAAGAATCTCCGAGGAGCATCATGCATCATAACATCATCAGCATAATCGGCGCATGTATTTTTCTTCTTGGCTGCAACGTAGCCCAAGATAAGAATGCTGAAACCATCACATCGGGAACGCTCAAGCTCGGCGTAGATGAATCGTACTCCTTGCTGATGGACACCGAGGTGTTCACTTATACCCACCTCAACAAATACGCCCGCATTGAATCGACTATTGCTCCAGAAGCAGAAATTGTAAAGGCTCTTTTGGCGGATAGTATTCAAGCGGCTGTGATAGGTCGCGCCCTCACCGAGGAGGAACTCGCCTATTTCAAGAGCATCCAACGATTACCCGAAAGTTTTTTGATTGCCCGCGATGGCGTCGCGTTAATTGTGCACCCAGAGCATGCTGATAGTGTCATTCACCTTGACAAGGTGCGAGGGTTGTTTTCAGGCACCGACAGTTTGTGGAGCCAACTGCAACCCGGCGGGAACAACAGCCGCGTACAGGTCGTTTTCGATCATCCTGGTTCGTGCAACTCACGGTCGCTGCGTGAAAAATTCGGGTTAACGCAATTTCCCTCGTGGTGCTTTTCACAACAAACTACCGAAAGTGTAATTCAGTTTGTGAGCAACAACCCCGGCAGCATCGGTGTTATTTCCTTGAGTTGGATAAGTGATGCGGACGATAGCACGTGCGCGGCGTACCGCAAATTAATCCGTCCTTTGGGAATCGTGGACACCTCAAACATTGTGAAGCCAGACATGCCACGACGCCCATTCCAAGCATACGTTTTCGATAAAACATATCCTTTAAGGAGAGACGTGTATTACATCCGAACAGGCTTGAGAGGAACCCTTGGCACAGGCTTTGCCAATCACCTCGTGGGCGAGAAGGGTCAACTCATCATACACAAAATGGGAATGGTTGCCGCAAAAACTCCAAGCCGAACAGTCAAATTAGTAGACTAATGAACCAGCATAATTCAATCACTATGTATAAATCCTTGTTTATGATGGGAGCCTTTTTAGCGCTCTCTATTTTCAGCAATGCTCAAACACTTGCTGAAGCAACTCAAAAAACCCTCAGCGAGCGTTTTGAATCTGCTGAATCAGATCTCAACGCAATCATTGCAAAAGAGCCGACAGTTGCGGCCAACTATGCTGCTGCAGGGTACAACTATTTTTATTGGGGCGTCAGCGATCAAGACGATGCCATTGAATTAGCGGAGAAAATGGAAGCGGCCGAAAAGCTCTTTCTCAAGGGTATGGATGTTGCGCCTACAGATCCGTTGTGTTTCGTGGGGTTGGGTCATTTAATGGCTTTCCGAAAAGACGTGAACGGCACCAATGGTCAATTCACAAAAGCGGAAGAAATCATGAAGACAAAATCAAATAAGGTCGACAAATTGGTGAAGCAACAATCGTTGTTGAAAATGGCTGAGGGGTGTCTTATCGACAACAACGTGCAACTGGAAAAAGCACTTGTATACCTGAACACCGCCCTCCCTTTTAACGATAAGAATCCAGAAGTTTACATTCAGCTTGGCGACTATTACCGACTTCGTGATGGTATAAATCAAAGCAATTCCATTGCGCAATACAACAAGGCTCTTGAGCTAGACTCTAAGTCGACGCGTGCAATCTTACGCAAGGGAATGCTCTACAAGCGCGTGCAGAACTGGGATGAGGGATTGAACTATTACAATGAGGCCATTGCTCTGGACCCAAGTTTTGCTCCCGCATATCGCGAAAAGGCAGAGTTGCTTAAAGACGCGGGGCGCTATACACAAGCAATTGAAGCTTATGCCGGATACAAAGAACACAACCAAAACTGTCGTGTCAATCAGCGTTATGCGATGTTCGTTTACCTGGCAAAAGATTACAAAAACGCCTTGATTGAATTGGAAAAGTCTCTTCCCTGCAACGATAAGAACGAATACGTTTACCGTGTGCTTGGATACACCTGTTATGAATCCGGTGAATACGCCAAAGGCTTGGATTATATGAATACCTATTTCAACCTCGCAAAAGAATCCGGCAAGGTGAAAATTTCCGGTGGCGACTATGGCCAGAAAGGGAAACTACTTTCAAAGACGGGTCAAGATTCGCTGGCCTTGGAAATGCTTAAGCAGGCTATTGCAGAAGACCCGACCTACGTTGAAGGATATAACGAAGTAGCGTCCATATTGATGAAGCAAAAGAAATATGCTGATGCCGCAAACTATTACCAACAGAAAATCGATCATTCTGAAACTCCGGCACCTCTCGACTTCTATTATTTGGGTCAGTCACGCTACCGCAACAAGGAATACATTTTGGCCGACACGGCATTCGCACAAGCCGCATCGAAATATCCCGACGCAAACTTTTGGAGGGGTCGATGCAAAAACGGAATGGAGGCAAACCCCGATCAACCCGAAGCTGGTTTGGCAAAACCTTATCATGAGAAGTTTATTCAGCTCGTTGGTGGTGATGCTCGTTCGATTGAAGCCAACAAGAAAAACCTGATGGAGGCCTACAACTATCTCGGTATTTATTATTTGATCAAGAAAGACTACGACTGCAGTCGTGCGGCCATCAACAAAACGCTGGAGCTTGATCCGGCAAATAAGATTGCCACTACTTTGTCGTCTGATGAAAACGTTTCAAAAGCCCTGGGCACCTGCGAATTGATACCTGCACAGCAGGGTGTGGGGGAGGAATAAGAGCTTACCGAGCACGAATGAAAAACCGGATTTACTCCGGTTTTTTTATTGCCCGAAAGGAAGTTCTTCCGCCTCGCAAGCGTCTTTTGGTACATTCGCTGTCCCGAATTCATACGAGCGACCCACATGGACATTTCCAGCATACAACAAAAAGCAGAAGCGTGGCTAACATCCGCGGCAATTGACGAAGCAACAAAGCATGAAATTGAACGCATGATTGCTTCCGATGAAAAAGAACTTATCGAAAGCTTCTACAGCGACCTGGAATTTGGAACGGGCGGCTTACGCGGTATTATGGGCGTGGGAACCATGCGCATGAATGTGTACACCATAGGAATGGCCACACAAGGCCTCGCCAACTACATCTTGGCTCAATTCCCCGGTGCGACTTCACGTGTTGCCATTGCATACGACTCACGCAACAACTCTCCGCTCTTTGCTCAAACCGCTGCCAATGTGCTTTCTGCAAATGGCATAGACGTTCACCTGTTTAGCGAACTGCGTCCGACGCCACTGCTCTCCTATGCAGTTCGCAAATTGCACTGCCAAGCGGGTATCGTAATTACGGCTTCACACAATCCAAAAGAGTACAACGGCTATAAGGTTTATTGGGAAGATGGTGCACAAGTTTTGCCACCCCACGACAAAGGAATTATTGGCGAGGTAAGAAAAATAATGCGACCCGATGACGTGAAGTTCACGGGTGATGCCTCACGCATACATAGCATTGGACCTGAAGTTGAAGAAGCCTATTTTTCTGAACTGCAGAGCATCATTCACTCACCCGATGCAATCAAGCAAGCGCGTGATTTGAAAATTGTGTACACTTCCATTCATGGCGCAGGCATTACGATGGTGCCGCGTGCATTGGAGGCTTTGGGTTTTACGAACGTGTTCACGGTAGAACAACAAGCCACACCCGACGGCAATTTCAGCACGGTCCAATCGCCTAACCCGGAAGAGCGGGAAGCGCTGACACTGGCATTGCAACTAGCGGAAGAAAAACACGCCGATCTCGTAATTGGTACCGACCCTGATACGGATCGTGTGGGTATGGCCATTCGCGACAACAGCGGTAAAATGGTTTTACTGAATGGCAATCAGGCGGCCTGTTTACTCGTGTACTATCAGTTGGAGCGCATGCACGAAAAGAACGCCATTCAATCCAATCACTACATCGCAAAAACAATTGTAACCACCGATTTACTCGAAGAGATAGCAAAGTTGCACGGTGTAAAATGGTACGACACGCTTACCGGTTTCAAGTACATAGCAGGAGTAATTCGTGAAAAAGAGGGCAAGGAAATTTTCATTGCCGGCGGAGAAGAAAGCTATGGATACTCCGTAGGCGAATTTGTTCGTGATAAAGATGCCGTGCTTTCATCTGTTGTACTGTGTGAAATTGCTGCGTGGTGCTCTGCCAATAATCGCTCCTTGTGGAGTTTACTCATGGAAATCTATGAGCGTTGCGGACTGTATCATGAATCACTGCTTTCCGTTACGCTCAAGGGGCTCGACGGTCTGCAGCAAATACAATCCAAAATGGAGAACTTGCGAACCAACCCACCAAAGCAACTGGCCGGTTCGGAGGTGGTGGAACTTCGCGACATTCAACTGCAGCAATCCACCAATCTGCGCACAGGTGAAAGCGTGAAGCTTGACCTACCCGCTTCAAACGTGTTACAGTTTGTATTGGCCGATGGCAGTAAAATATCTGCAAGGCCCAGCGGCACAGAGCCCAAAATAAAATTCTACTTCTCCATGAAGGCCACATTTAGCGGACAAGATCATTACCGAGAGCAGGTTGCAGAAATGGAAGCTCGCATGGCGACCATACAATCAGCACTTGGAATGAAGTGATGCTACGATCACTTTCGGTTCATACACGCTTTGTCATTGCATTCGTTGCGTTGATGTTTTTGGTGCGACTGTTTCACATCACGAACCCCCCCGTGGAAGTAGCGCACAATTGGCGACAAACAACTTCGATGATGGTAGCACGTAACTTCCATCAGCTCGACAACAACATCCTCTACCCCACGATTGATGAAACAGGCGAAATGAGAGGAGTGGTTGGCATGGAGTTTCCGGCCATCCCGTATGCGATTCA
>CAMBPD010000005.1 GCA_945869405.1 Chryseobacterium gleum
TTTTCTTCATCCTCAACAGTGTAAATCTGATGGAGAATGCAACCATCATTTATCAAGACGAAATTGCTATCACGTATCTGATCGGAGTAAATACCGATTGCGCAGGACCGCCCGTATGCGAAGCTTCTTTCGAACCTATTTACACTGCGTCACCCGGACACATCGAATTCATCAACAACTCAAGCTTTAGCGGTGTTGTTGAATTTTTATGGGAATACGGCAACGGAACTACAAGCGATAGTCCATCCGGAAACGTGCACTACGAATCGAATGGAGTTTACAACGTTTGCCTGACCGTCACAACAGGCAACTGCTCCAATACCTTCTGCCAGTTGGTGATTGTCGATGATATGGAAACACCTTGCGAATTCAACGAGGTGACGATTGTGATTGACGCCAATTACTTTGAGCCCATCAATGAGTTAATCTGGCTCTCAGTTAGTGTTCCCCTTGGACCGGTATTCCAAACATCCTTTTCAACAGATGGAATGTTCCATGATACCTTGTCGCTGTGCATTCCCGACGGATGCTACGAAGTATCCATGTTCTCAGAACTTCCTGTGCAAGCACTCTCCATTATTTGTGCAATCGAAGGGTTAAACACCCAACAACTGGGCGACATCCAACTGAACATCGGAGAAACCACCGCATTTGCTGCAATTGGTGTCAATATGGATTGCACCATCGGTGTTGAAGAAACAACCGACAAAGCCATTCTTGCATTCCCGAACCCTGCGTCGGACAAAATTCAATTCCTATCCAACGAATCGATTCAACGCCTTGAAATCTTCGACATGACAGGCAAGCGCGTTGCGACTTTGAATCCGAATCAATCGCAGGTGCAATTCAACACCTCTGCATGGAGCAATGGATTGTATGTGGCGCACCTAATCTGCGAAGGCAAAGCAGAGAGAGTGACGTTTGAGGTTTCTCGGTAAATGGAGAATGGAGAACGAAGTCTCACAGTCCCCGTTCTTCGTACCTAGTACCTCGTACCTCGTACCTCGAACCTAGTACCTAGTACTTCGCACTCGATAGTACCACCCACTCGCAAGCCAAACCGGCAGAGCGTGTGCAATCTTATTATCGAGGTATGCAATCTTGTTGAGTGAAATAAACGGCGTGTATGTTTCCATGATGGGTGCCATCACAAAGGCGGGTTCCAACTCGACGAGTTCCAGTCCAAAATTTGCGCAGTCGTTCTTGATTTGCTTGCGTGTGAAAAAATTGACGTGCGGATCTATCTCCTGATTCAGTGCATAAGGTTCTTTCTTTCCCAACAGTTTTTTCACCTTGCCGATGAATCCGTTGAGTCCCATTCTCCGCATGATGTACATGGGCTGCATGGCCCACTCAAACGGGCCCCACCCATTGGGAATGGTAACGAGTATCTGCGCACTTGGCTTCATGCGCTTGCTTAAGTCTTCCAGAATTTCGCGGTAGCCGGGTATATGCTCGAGCACTTCGGTGAAAATGATGAAGTCGTAATTTGCAACATCGAAATCGCTCAACCGAGAAAACGTAACGCGCACATTCGGCAGCGTATTCCGCTGGTTCACCAAATCGATGTTGGGCTGATACATGTCGATGCCCACCACTTCCGAATTCGGTATCATGCCAAGCGGTATGGTGATGTTGCCGGTGCCGCAGCCTACATCCAAAATCCTAACCCTCGGCTGCG
Organism: Chryseobacterium gleum; assembly: GCA_945869405.1. Lineage (GTDB taxonomy): Bacteria > Bacteroidota > Bacteroidia > Flavobacteriales_D > Sanyastnellaceae > JAIBBG01. The sequence continues at coordinate 1,682 of CAMBPD010000005.1, forward strand.
CTCGGGTACCGGAGTCGAGCGGCGCCGAGTCGAGGGCACGCTGCTCAAGTATCGTCTTCACCAACCAATTCAAGCGCTCCATATGCACTGGATACGCAGTGTACTCCGTCAAGTGATCGAGCTTGAGCCCGTGTTCGTGCATCGATTTCATTGCGGTTATTATCCTTTTCGGAACTTTTTTATCCAACGCACTGCAAAAGGTGGCAACACATCATTGGCCAGATTCACCAACCCATTGTATCGTTTCATTTCCGAGTTGTCGATGCCTTGGCGAGCTGTGAATGTGGTTGTAATGCGCGCGCGGTTCTCCACGCTAATCTCATCAGCCGGACGTCCGTTGGTGTAATAATATAAAGCCAAACTTCTGCGCGAGCGATCGGGCGGACAAGTCAGCGCATCGGGGTGTCCGTGCCAGCTAAAATCGGTGGTGGAGAATATCGCCATGCGATTGAACAGCGGAGCAATACGCACAGCACACTTGCTCATGTCGCGTTCCCACAATTCGAAATGCCCGCCATATTCCTCCTTCCAATCCTCATTCAAATAAACGAGCACATTGATGCGGCGATCCAAATTCATCAAACGGTGCTTGTGAAAATCGACATGCACCTTCAGGAAACCGCCGGGCTTGATTTGATGATATCCGCCACCTTCCAAATACGGATCTGGAATTAAAGTCTCTTTGATGCCTGTTAGATTCTGTAAGTACTCCAGAAAAGGCTGAGAGTTGAGCAGATGCAACAACTCACGCACCCCAGATCCCAGTCGCCCCTCACCCTTCGAAGCGAACTTACTTTCGTTGGGATTGACGTAATTGATGTCACCCGACTCCTTTCCCAATTCAGGAAATTCATCTAGCAAGGTGCGCAAGGTATTGGCGTCAAAAAAGTCGTCCATTACGATATGAGGGAACGGAGCAGCGCTCGCATAACTCGCGTGCTGATCGATGCCTTGGGCAGGCATCTCATCAATAGATTTTTTGAAAAAATTCATGCTTGCCGTGAATGTGGATGGCAATTTAAACAGGAATTCCCGCGCACTGCCTAAATTCGCAAGCACTAATTACGTACTTCAAGAACCAAGGATATGAATTTCAACAAACTGAATGTCATCACAGGCTGGGCCATGGGACTTATTGCTACCATTGTCTATGCGCTTACGTTGGAGCCAACAATGCCGTTTTGGGACTGCGGTGAATTCATCGCTTCGGTGCACAAACTCGAAGTAGGCCACCCGCCTGGTGCACCATTGTTCATGCTCATTGGCCGTGTATTCTCGGCATTCGTAGACCCGTCTACCGTTCCTGTCATGATTAACTTCTTGTCGGCCCTATGCAGCGGTCTCACCATTGTCTTCTTGTTCTGGACCATCACCCACATGGCCAAAAAGTTTTTGCCGCAAGGCGCGAAAGAACCCAACAGTGGCCAATTGTGGGCCATCCTCGGTAGCGGAATGCTGGGCGCAATGGCCTACACGTTTTCCGATACCTTTTGGTTTTCAGCTGTTGAGGCAGAGGTTTATGCCATGTCTTCTCTATTTACAGCAGTGGTATTCTGGGCCATCCTTAAATGGGAATCAGAAGTAGATGAGGGTGGAGAGCTACGCTGGCTAGTGCTTATCGGTTACCTAATGGGACTGTCGATCGGTGTCCACTTATTGAACTTGCTTGCTATCCCAGCAATCTGTTTAGTGTACTACTTCAAGAAATACGAATACAGCATTAAAGGCTTGCTTGCCACCGGAGTAATTTCCTTGTTCCTTCTATTCCTAATCAATACAGGAGTTATCATTTGGTTTGTACAGATAGCAGGATTCTTTGAGCGTTTCTTCGTGAATACCTTGGGCATGCCCTTCAACACTGGAGGTGTATTTTATTTGGTTTTGGTGGTTGCCCTCATAGCATTAGGGCTGGTGGTTACCCACAAACGGAACATGGTGCTCACCAATACGCTCCTGCTCGGTGTTACCATGGCCATTCTTGGCTACACCTCGTTTGCTACGGTCATCATCCGTTCAAACGCTAACCCACCAATGGATGAAAACAACCCCGAGAACCTGTTTGCATTGCTCTCTTACCTCAACCGCGAACAATACGGTGACCGTCCACTCCTGTTTGGTCAATACTTCAATACTCCTCAAGATTTGGAAAACCCCTACCGCGACGGTGGAGATGTATGGATAAAGTCTTACAGCGTGCGTGAGAAAAACACGAAAAACAAACTCGTTTTGTCGAGCCGCGACAAGTTCACCTCTGAGCAATATATCGCTACCCACCCAGAGGATGCATTGATGCTCCTTGAAGAATATGTCGAGAGCGGCGAGAAAAAAGGAAGTGTACCGAACTATGACAAAGACTTTTGCGGCTACTTCCCCCGCATGCACTCCAACCAAGGCAACCACCTCAGAGACTATAAAGAGTGGAGCAATTACCAAAATTGGAACAACGAGAAAGGTCAGGAAAAGGTCAAGAACGCGGAGCAAGCTATCGATCAGTCGGAGTCGGCCCTCAACTACTACAGCCAAGCCAATAAAATGCCTCGCGGTTTTGAAGACCAAGATCCTCGCTCATTGCTCAAGAGTCTTGATCGTATGCGCGAAAAAATGATTCCAACTGCTGCCGAAGAATTCCGATTCTTCAGTAGCTATCAAATAGGCCACATGTATTGGCGCTACTTCATGTGGAATTTTGCAGGTCGCCAAAACGACCGACAAGGCCATGGTGAATTCACTGAGGGCAACTGGGTTTCCGGCATAAGCTTGATTGATGAGCAACGACTTGGTAACCGTGAGAAAATTTCTGAAATGGAGCGAAACAACGCTGGTTTTAACACCTACTTCTTGCTCCCTCTTATACTGGGTCTTATTGGATTGGTGTTTCAAATGAATAGAAGCCAAAAAGATTTCTGGATTGTAACGCTGCTTTTCATACTCACCGGCTTTGCCATTATCGTTTACCTGAATCAAGCACCGCAACAACCACGCGAACGTGATTATGCTTTTGCCGGATCATTCTACGCTTTTGCCATATGGATAGGCCTTGCTGTTTATGCACTGTATTTCGCTGCTACCCAATGGACCTTCCAACACGTTACGAAAGTTGCCTCTATGGCCATAGGGGGCTCTGTAATTATTCTCTTCGCTGAAAAAATTGCAACCGGCAGCAACGGCTTCGGTTACTCGTTGATCTACATAAGCATCGTAGCGACAGCCCTTCTCGCACTCATGCTAGCCTTGGGCAAACTCATGAAAGGAGAATCGGCCGCAAAAGCCTATGTGGTAACATTGCTTTGTCTCGCGACCCCCGCTCTTATGGGCTACAACAACTGGGATGACCACACTCGAGCAAACAGAAAAACAGGTTTATCGATGGCCATCAACTACCTCCAGTCGCTGCAACCTAATGCCATCATTTTTACCAATGGAGACAACGACACGTTCCCCTTATGGTATGCACAGGAGGTAGAAGGCGTTCGCACCGATGTGCGGGTAGTAAATCTTTCCCTTCTGAACACCGACTGGTACCTCGATCAAATGAAACGTCAGGCATACGACGGCATGCCGGTGCCATTCAAAATGCCCGAACAGAAATACCGCCAGGGTACGCGAGATGTAATGTTTGTGGACCCCAACCGTGAGACAAAAGGTTTCATGCCTATTTCCGCGGCGATGGCCATAGCGCTCGACGACAGTAAGACAATCGATAATGGACGCAACAAAATCGCCTACTTGCCAAGCTACAAATTCAGCATGAAGGTAGACAGTGCCGTTGCAGAAACGTACCGTCAATACCTCAACGATGGAGATACGCTTGTAACTGATATCCAATTTAGCTTGGTAGATGCCGGTGGAAGACCACGCTCCTACATTACAAAGGCAAATCTTGCGGTTCTCGACCTACTCAACAACATGGATTGGAACAGACCGGTATACTTCGCTGTAACTACAGGTGGAGATGCCTACATGGGTCTAGAACAATACTTCCAACTCGAGGGGTTAGCCTACCGACTCACGCCCATAAAACACAAGAAAAATCCGAATCCGAACATAGACGGTGGAGTTAGTTCAGCACTCATGTATGACAACATGATGAACAAATTCGAGTGGGGCAATATGGATAAGCTGCCCATCTACATGGATGAAAACAACCGGCGCATGACCACAAACCTGCGTCTTCAGTTTGGTCACCTAGCCGAACAGCTCATTGAAGAAGGTGACCTCGAAAAAGCTCGTGAGGTTATTCAACGTTCTCTCGATGTGATGCCTGAATACAACGTGCCCTACGAGCAACCCCAGATTATGTGGCAATTGGTCGAGTTGATGTACGATGCTGAATACGACGAGAAGGCACTCGAGTTGAGTAAGCGCATGATTGAAATTAACAACCAGGAAATTGATTTTTACCACAGCCTCGACGAAAAGCACAGTAAGCTCATCGAGAAAGACATTACGATGCGCGTACAAATCAACGACCGTCTGAGCACGATGGCATCTATCAATGCACCCGAAAATGAAGAGTTCAAAACCCTTGATGAGGCGGTGAAGCTGCAACTAGAAGAGTTTCAACTCCCCTCCTACCGTGAATATATCGACCAAGAAAAACAAATGGAAGAGATGAAACGCAAGCAGGACTCACTCATCAAAGTCAACAACGCTAACCGATCGACCTCAGTATCGCTAGAAGGTCCATCTGGCATTCGTAAAAAAAATTAATTCACCCCTTGAAGCGCTCAGAAATAAAGGTGTTTCTGAGCGCTTTTTTCTCTTCTCCTGTGCACACTATCTTCGCACCCGTTAATTCAATCCTCCATGCTCGACGCATTCATTGAAGTTTTTACCACGTTCGGTGGGATATTCAGTTTGTTCACGCTAGTGATTCTGGAAATTGTTCTGGGCATCGACAACATCATTTTCATTGCCATCATTTGTGGGTACATCCCAAACAAGAAAGAACAACAACGGGCACGCTTCATTGGTCTGATGATGGCCTTAGCGGTTCGTATCGTCCTCCTTTCGACCATCAGTTTTATCACGAAAATGGTGGACCCCTTCTTTTTCATTGGGCACATTCCCATCTCGGGGAGAGGAATTATTTTGTTTGGAGGTGGGGCATTCCTCATCTTTAAAACAGTGACCGAAATCTACCATAAGTTCAAAATTGCAGACAAAGAAGAAACAGCCAAGTCGAGACAACTTACCTGGACACAAGCGATATTGCAGATTACACTTATCGATATCGTTTTCTCCTTCGATTCGATTATCACAGCTGTTGGGGTCACCTCCGACAACCCAAATGCTGCACTCGCTTTAGCCACCATGATTATGGCGGTTGTCTTGGCAATGATTGCAATGCTGCTGTTTGCTCCTTATGTGAGTGACTTTATAGAAAAATACCCAACCATCAAAATGCTGGCACTTGCCTTCTTGGTTGTCATAGGGTTGATTCTTGTGCTAGAGGCATTAGAAGACGCACATGTGTTGCATCTACCCGTGGGGGTAAACATCAAGACATACGGCTATGCCGCGCTCTTCTTCTCTGTGATTGTAGAATCGCTCAACATCCGATTGAAAAACGTTAAAGAGAAGGGCAAACATTAAGTCAGCTCTCTCATCACTGCATAAAAAAGCCACCTCGAAAGGTGGCTTTTTTATTGTTTTCAGTTTAAGGAATCAATCCACGTTGTCGTGAAGGAAAGGGTTCTCGCGCAATTCAACCTTACGTTGTCCGGCTTCGTCCACCGACTCATTTAAGGAATAACGCGAAATATTACTATCTGAACTGTGCATGGCACTTTCAAGTGATATCTTCTTGCGTGCATAGGCCGGCTCATTTTCAAGCTCACTTAGTCCATTGGGAGTTTTCAATTTGATGGTAAACTCACGAATGCGCATCTCACGCTCTTTGTTGCGCGCAACCAATTCATCTCTTTTCGGCCTATCGCTCATCACTACTTCTTCCTTGATTACCAAAGAAACTTCTGTTGCATCATCATCCGATTTTGCTGCAATGTCAGAGATGCTACATCCTAATTCATTCATTTGTAGCTCGTCGATGTGATACACCTCTTCACGCATTTTCAGGGCTGAAAGGACAGGCACATCTTCTATGTCTGTAGAAAACTCGTTGATATTATTCTCCACTTCAAATTCGAACTCGACTGGAGACTCTACAGGCTTCAGGAAGGGTTCGTTTGAAAGTTCTTCGACAATATCTAGGGTAGAAACTACAACAGGAAGTTCAGCCGTGGGTGTTTCCACCTTAGCAACTACTTCCTTCGCGCCTTCCGCCTCTAGCCACATTTTCTTTGGTTCCTCCACGCGATCGCTCCAATGATCAGAACCACCGTTGCCTAAGAAACCTGTTGCGATAACCGTTACACATACCTCCTCACCAAGGGAAACGTCTTGACCATAACCCCAAATGACCTCGGCCGACATGCCCGCCTGTTCTTGGATGTAATCTGTGATTTCGCTTATTTCGTCCATCAACAACTCCTCATTACCGTGCGTGATGTTGAGCAACACGAAGTTGGCACCGGTGATGTCGCGGTCGTTAAGCAGTGGCGACTCAAGTGCCGACTCAACCGCCTTTCGTGCGCGACCTTCGCCGCTTGCACGACCAGAACCCATTATGGCCTTGCCGCTGTTTTTCATGACAGTCTTCACGTCGTTCATATCGACGTTCACTGTGCCTATTAGCGTAATAACCTCTGCAATTCCTTTTGCTGCCGTACAAAGTACTTCGTCGGCATGGCCGAATGCAGCCTTGAGCGTCTGGTTACCGTACAATTCACGGAGCTTATCATTATTGATTTCCAACAGCGTGTCTACGTTGGCTTTCATTTCAGCCAAACCAAGTTCTGCCTGGCTCTTGCGTTTCTTACCTTCAAACATGAACGGAACCGTTACGATACCTACTGTGAGGATACCCATGTCGCGAGCCACCTTGGCTATCACTGGAGCGGCTCCTGTGCCTGTGCCTCCTCCCATGCCTGCTGTGATAAAAACCATGTTGGTGTTGTTCCCTAGCAGTGCTTTGATTTCCTCCAAGCTTTCAATGGCTGCATTGCGACCGACCTCGGGAATAGAACCTGCTCCACGACCCTCCGTTAGTGTATTTCCCAACTGAATTTTTAGCGGAACAGGACTTTTGTCGAGTGATTGCGCATCGGTATTGCAAACAATAAAATCGACACCTTTGATTCCTTGTTCGTACATGTAATTGACAGCGTTGCTGCCACCTCCGCCAACACCAATCACCTTAATGATTGAAGATGTGTTGGCAGGCAAATCGAATTTGAATGAGTTTTCCATGTTAGTTGATATGGGTTTGGCTCTCGTTATCAGCACGTTTAGGCAACTGCCGAAAACCGTAATTTGATTGGCCTAATAAAGTCCAACATACGAGGCGTTTCCAAACCGACTTTTCAAAAAAGTGAACCTCCCGATGTTAGTAACAACCCCCTAAAAAACATCCACACCTCTATCGCTCACGACCTGATTTTTCTTGTTTCGACTCATTCTTCCTCGCTTTATGCTATTTTCGTGGTATCCAAATTGGAGTTTCCCTCAAAAACATGCAAGAGACAATTAACGATAAGCTGAACCTTCAGCCCTATAACAGCAACCGCCCTCACCTGGTAATTCACGAATACGGCAGAAACATTCAGCGCATGATAGAACACGCGCTCACGCTTGAAGACCAGGATGAGCGCAACAAATGTGTACGCGCGGTCATTAGCGTAATGGGACAGCTGTTCCCACACCTGCGCGACATTGAAGATTACAACCATAAACTTTGGGATCACTTGCACATCATTTCTGGTTTTCGTCTCAACGTGACAAGCCCATACCCCAAGCCAGACCAAGAGCATCTTCAGAGCAGACCCAACCCGATGCCCTATCCCAACAACCAAATCAAATTTGGGCATTATGGGCATTACGTAGAATCCATGATTCGAAAATGTGCAGCTCTGGAGGAGGGTGAAGAAAAAAATGCTTTCGCGCTGACTATTGCGAATGTCATGAAGTACAATGCAACCAATTGGAACCGCAACATCGTGCACGACGACGTGATACTCAAAGACCTCGATATGCTTTCTAACGGAAGAATTGGCCTTGGCAACGTAACCCAACTACAGGCCGTAAAACCACTCACAGCGGGCGGGTTTAAGGAATATGAAACCGAAAGATTCGGGAGAAACAACAAACACAAGTTCAATAAGAACAATAAAAAGAAAAAATTCCGTCCGAGATAGTTGACAATTCTCATTTTAAGCATTGACTTTCTCGTGACAATCCCCGTGCCCTGTTGGGAAACCTTTGCAACCAAAGAATCACGACGTGAACGATCTGCGAGTTGTAGCACTTACACACAAAAACTTTCCCTTAGAAACGATTGGCCGTTTTCATTTGGCCGATGATGTAAGGCTGCAAAAACTAACGCAACTAAAAGAACGTTGCGGAATGTCGGAGGTAATGTATCTCTCTACCTGCAACAGAGTCGAATTCATCTTTGCACTTCCCCATTATGTGTGCCCCGGGGTTACCGCTCAAATGCTAAAGTCAATCGACCTTGGTTTGTCTGACGATGAAATCAAACTCATCGCCTCAGGGGCAGATCGCCACAATGGCATTGAAGCAGCAGAACACCTACTCAACGTAGCATCTAGCTTAGACTCCGCCGTAATTGGCGAAAGAGAAATCATAACACAGCTCCGCAAAGCTTACGAGGAAAGTACAGAAATGGGCCTAACCGGAGACGACCTTCGGCTCATCATTCGGCAGTGCATTCAAACCGCTAAAGAAGTCTTCACGCAAACCGACCTTGCCAAGAAACCTGTAAGCGTCGTATCCTTGGCTTGGGAGCAATTTCGACTCCAACAGTTGCCAAAAAATGCCCGCATAATGCTCATCGGTGCAGGTCAAATCATTCGCAACTTTTCAAAGTTTCTTCACGAGAATGGATACACCCGACTGACCTTCGTCAATCGTACCTTCTCTAATGCGCAAGCACTGGCCGATTCATTTGGTGGTAACGCAATTGCCCTAGACGAATTGAGCGCCTATACCGAGGGCTTCGATGCCCTCATAACCTGCACGGGTGCTGCTGATGTCATCCTAGACCTCGCACTGTATAATCAAATTCTTCAAGGGGAAAAAGACTTAAAAATCATTATTGATTTAGCACTCCCAGCTGATGTGGCTCCGACAGTATCGCTCTCCGATTCGGTGCGGTATTTCGGAATGGAGCAAATCAAAAAATGGGCAAACGAAAACATCGAGTTTCGAGAACAATCCATCTCCGATTGCAAGCCAATCATCCAAAATGGCCTGCGTGAATTCGATAAAGTGCACAAAGAAAGACAGATAGAAAAAGCAATGGTTTCGATTCCTGAAACCATCAAAGAAATTCGCAACACTGCGCTGGGCTCTGTGTTTGCGAAAGACCTCGAAACACTCGATGACCATTCGCGCGCAGTGCTCGAAAAAATCGTCTCGTACATCGAAAAGAAGTACATTTCTATTCCAATGAAAATGGCTAAAGACGTACTACTCGACGAGGTGAAAAAGAACTGACCAGCACATTACCTTCGCCCAAAGATTTTCTTTTGAAAAAACCGATTATTATTGGATCTCGAGGTAGCGACCTTGCTCTTTGGCAAGCGCACTTCGTACAACGACAGCTAAACATTTTAGGTATCGAGTCAATTATCGAAATCATCAAAACCAAGGGAGACGCGATCCAACATTTGAGTTTCGACAAAATTGAAGGCAAAGGATTCTTTACCAAAGAAATCGAAGAAGCCTTGCTCGCAGGATCAATCGACCTCGCAGTTCACTCGCACAAAGACCTAGAAACACAATCACCGGAAGGCTTAATCATTGCTGCAGTGAGCGAACGAGCCGACCCCCGTGAATTGCTTCTCATTCATCCGGATGCTTTTGACGCCGCCGCCACATGGTGTCTGAAACCCGAAGCCCGTGTGGGTACATCGAGCGCTCGAAGAAAAGCCCAATTGCTAAATACACGCCCCGACACAACACCGGTAGACATCCGCGGCAACGTGCCAACACGCGTTCAAAAGCTACGAAACGGTGAGTTCGACGCTATACTTCTGGCCAAGGCAGGGGTCGACCGTCTGGCACTGGATCTCACTGGACTTCACTCGCTTACTCTAGAGATAGACCAACTAGTGCCCGCCCCAGCGCAAGGAGTGCTTGCATTACAAACCCGAAGCGATGATGAACAACTCATCGCGATACTAACCAAACTAAACGCTAGCGAAGTCCAACGCTGTATTGCCATCGAGCGAAGAGTGCTCAACAAAATGCAAGGTGGTTGTCAATTACCGCTTGGCGTTCACGCTACGTATCGAAACAACTCCTTTCATGCAACTGTTGCCTACGCGCCCTCTTGGAACGGCAAGGTTGTGCAGTTTGAAATGGTCGAAGCAGATGGGTTACTGCTCACCGACAACATCCTTCAGCGCATTCAAAAAAAGTGATCAAGAGAGTTTTCATATCGCGCAGTGCCGAAGATTGTAACGCGTTAAGCGACTTGCTTCGACATGAGCAAATTGAACTACTAGCCATGTCACTCATAGAAACAACGGCTCTACCCTTCGACGCTCATGTACCCAAAACAGACTGGATATTCTTCTCATCATCCAATGCTGTGCGGTATTTCTTCGAAGTAAAACCTAGCCTTTTTGGACAAAAACTTGGCGCCATCGGACGTGCAACCGCAAATACTGCATGGGCATACCACCCCATAGATTTCGAAGGTGATGCGTCCGATATCGCTGACTCCGCCTCCCGTTTTGCCGAAGTGTTAGGAAGCCAGACAGTGCTATTCCCTATGGCATCGACAAGCCTTCAACACGTGCAATCGGCCATTGCGGCACATCAAGTCATAAACCTACCCGTCTACCAAACACAAGAAAAAGAGGTTGTAGTTCCAACGTGCAGCGCATACGTCTTTTCGAGCCCAAGCAATGTGCGAGCATTTTTCAAAAGCAACTCGTACGTGAGTGGTATGCAATGCATCGCCTATGGAAACGCCACACAAGCCGAACTCGAGACGCATGGAGTGGATTCTGTGAAAACACCGAAATCGCTCGACACTAATTCCATTGCTCGCACAATAATTCAAGTTCTGCGAGGTTAGGGCTCGGCCATCTTATTTTTGGGCCAATGAATGCCATGCGTCTTCTTACCGGATACCTACAACTTCTTATAACAATCTCCCTTGGTGTTTTGGTGCATTTCAATGTGCAAGCGCAAACTACCACGAGCGATATTACCCCTAAATACTCCAACGAATTTCTCAATATTGGCGTTGGTGCCCGAGCACTGGGAATGTCTATGGCTCAGGTGGCAACCGTAAATGACGTTACCTCGGGGTATTGGAATCCGGCCGGTATTAATCACTTGGGCTCCAAACTGCAAGTCGCTGCAATGCACTCAGAATATTTTGCCGGTATCGCTAAATTCGACTACGCATCACTGGGCAAAGCCATCGACTCATCAAGTGCCGCTGCATTCTCCATTATTCGATTTGGTGTAGACGATATTCCAAATACCACAGAGCTCATAGATGCCGGAGGCAACGTAGACTATGACCGAATCACCAAGTTTTCTGCCGTTGATTACGCCTTCATCTTTTCCTATGGTAGGAACGGATGGCCAGGCAAAAACGCTACCTCCAGAACACAACAAACCATCATTGACCCGACAAAGCGCGGGGATGCATTTTGCTGGGGGATAAACGCAAAAGTGATCTACCGTCACATCGGTGATTTTGCAAGCGCATGGGGGTTTGGCATCGACGCCGGCGCACAATACCAGCGAAACCATTGGCACTTCGGAGCAGTCGCCAAAGACATCACCTCTACGTTTAACGCATGGACGTATTCCCTCAGTGATCGAACAAAAGAAGTATTTCAGAGTACCGGAAATGAAATTCCACAAAATGGTCTAGAGGTCACATTGCCCCGGCTCATCTTGGGCGCAGGCCGCAGTTTCGACTTTAAAAAAATCACATTACTCGCAGAAGCCAACGCAACACTCACCACCGATGGTAAACGTAATGTACTCATCAGCGCCAACCCCATCAGTATCGACCCCAACCTCGGACTAGAGGCTATTTACAACAAGATAATCTTTGTTCGTGCAGGCATCGGAAATATTCAACGCGTGAGCGATTTCGATCAAACGACCTATCTCACCGTACAACCAAATTTGGGGTTGGGACTAAAAATTAAGAATCTACAAATCGACTACGCCCTCTCCGACATTGGAAACGTAAGCGATGTTTTATACAGCAATGTTTTTTCGCTGCGTGTTGATCTTGTTGCTAAAAAGAAATGATTCAAGCGCGTTTGAACTGAACGCGTAACGCCGCATAAAAAACAAGGGCAAAGCACAAAACTCCCATCAATAAATGCAGAGGCTGCATGGGTGCGGGCATGTCGAGATAAGACAACACAATGCCAATCAACACTTCAAACAACAACACCAGCATAGCCCAATTGAATTGGACCAAGCGCAATGTTGCTTTCGAGTGAAAGTAAATCCACGCGGATAATCCTAGGATAAGAATGGAGAAACTGCGATGCACCATAAAAACAGCAGGTAGCATTTCTATCCATGCAGAACGATCCACACCGGCCTTGGCCACAACATCTACCTGCTCGCGAACCTGCGTACCCAACAGAATCTGAACAAAAACTAGCATTCCCAACAACCACAACAACCTGCGAAAAGCAGTTGTTGTGTGTATTTCTTCATCTTCCGAACTAAGCCGGAAAACAATTATGGAAAGTATCGCGACCAGGGCAATACTGCCAACCATGTGATACGTTATCGAGTTCTCGATCAAGTTTCCATCCACAACTAATTTCCCCAACCATGCCTCAAAACCTACCATGATATCAGTTAGGAAAGCGAGTAGAAAAATGGTCCACTCTTTTTCCCGAATCAATAGAATGAGACTAAAAACTGAAAGTAAAAAAATCGGGATTCCATAAACTACCGTAGCCAAGCGGTTGATGTATTCGACCCACGTATGCAGTACGTTAAAAATCGCGTAATTGTGCTTGGGGTATTTGTGCCATGCCGTGCGGTCAAAAGATGCTTGCGCAGTGAACTCTTCATTGGCAACCCATAATGAATCATTGCGCACTATCATCTGGCCCCTTTCGTAAAATCTTCCCGGCTGAAACTCCAACTCCTGCTCGGTAGTTGGAGGAACGTAATACCCAAAGCATTTTGGCCAATCTGGGCAACCCATGCCACTACCCGTCATCCGCACTACACTGCCAGCGATAATCACTACAAACGTCAGCACAAGAGAAACCTGTGCAAGTAACCGAACAATGCTGCGCACGCTCATGGTTTAAACCGCTGCTCCGTTAGTCACCGACTTATTCTGCAAACCGTGGTAATGCAGAATTTCAACCGTGGAAACTCGATACTTCCCATCCGCAATTTTTTGAACGCACTCAATAAGCGCATTCTCATTGGTGAAGGTTGTGTCGTACTCTACCTTAATCGTGTTTTCCGCACTATTCTCTACAAACTCTAAATCCGTATTGATGACGCCGGGAAGAGCTCTTAAATCTTGCTGGATTTTACCCCCGCAACCTTCGGCACACATCATTCCTTGTATCGACATTTTCGCCACGGTTTTGATAACCTCCGAATCAAGATCACGATGCGTTACCACAGTTTCAGACTTTGCCGGTGCCGTTGAACCACCGCAGGAAATCAACACACCACTCAAAACAACGATGAAGAGAATTTTATACATGTTTGGAAATTTTCATTGCAAATGTAGTTGTCTCAAATCCTCCACACATTGGTAACTTCGCGGCGCATGCAAAAAGAAACGCCTCGCTCGCTTCACCTAGCGGCCATCGCAGTGTTGGCCATTACCTGGGGAAGCTCTTTCATGCTGATGAAGCGCGCACTCAAAGACGACTTGAATCAACCTGTGCTTGCTCCCGAACAAGTGGCCGCGCTTCGGATGGCCATCGCTTCGTTCATCTTGCTGCCTGTTTCATTTAGCGCTTTTCGGAAAGTCAAAATACGCGAATGGAAATACCTAGCCATCGTTGGCCTCTTGGGAAGCGGAATTCCAGCTGTTCTTTTCACCACAGCCCAGCAACACCTCGACAGCAGTTTGGCAGGCATACTCAATACACTCACACCCTTATTCACGCTGCTCATTGGCATTGCGTTTTTTCAAAAGGAATTCAAAAGACTCCAACTTGTGGGTGTGCTCATCGGTCTCACAGGAGCCATCAGCCTCATTGTACTTCAAGGCACGGCGAGTACACAACACCCCATATTCGCGCTACTCATCATCGTAGCGACACTTTTTTACGGCGTTAGCGTGAACACCATATCCGCCAAAATACCTCATATACACCCCATTCACATTACCGCCCTGTCCTTGCTGGTCGCTGGTATTCCAGCATCCATTTATCTTGCGCAAACCAACATTACCGAAATTATAACTCAGCATCCCTCAGGGTGGCAATCTGTTGGATACGTCGTCGTGCTCGCCGTTTTCGGTACCTGCCTCGCCAACATCCTTTTCTTTTGGCTTACCCAACAAACCTCACCACTTTTTGCCTCATCAGTCACGTATTTCATGCCTATGGTAGCCGTTGGTTGGGGGCTCAACGATGGCGAAACCTTTGGCGCTGTGCACCTCGGGTGCGCATTGATTGTGCTAGTGGGTGTTTGGCTCGTCAACAAAAAATGAGCTTTTACCTATTTTGCCCGAAAATCCTTTGGCAGAATACGTATTCAGTACGTATATTTGCCACCCTCTAAAAAATATTTGGAGGTAAATCATTTAAAATCAATAACATGTACGCTATCGTTGAAATAGCAGGGCATCAGTACAAAGTACAAAAAGATCAACAGATCTTCGTAAACCGTCTTCAAAATGAAGAAGGTGAGAAGGTGACGTTCGACAAGGTTCTCCTCGTTGAAAACACCGGAAAGATCACAGTTGGCGCCCCCGCTATCGAAGGTATGAAGGTTACCGCTCACGTAGAGAAACACCTTAAAGGAGATAAAGTAATTGTATTCAAGAAGAAGCGCCGAAAGGGCTATCAAAAGAAGAATGGCTTTCGCGCCTATCTTACTTCAATCAAAATTGAATCAATCGGTTAATACACAATTAGAATCCTATAACACCCCAATACAATGGCACACAAAAAAGGTGAAGGTAAAGTAAAGAACGGCCGCGAATCGGAAAGCAAACGTCTCGGAGTGAAACTCTACGGAGGTCAAGTTTGCATCGCTGGTAATATCCTCGTTCGTCAACGTGGTACACGTCACAACGCAGGTCTCAACGTAGGCATCGGAAAAGATCACACACTATTCGCACTCGTTGATGGCACCGTTCAATTCCGCAAGAGAAAAGACAACAAATCATTCGTTTCGATTATTCCTGCATAAGGAGCATTCGACTCAAAAACCTTATAACTCCCGCTCTCGCTCTGTCGAGGACGGGAGTTTTTTATTTTAATTCGCCAAACGATTTATTTACCATGCTTCTAGTTTCCAACCTACGCGAAAACCGCGATGCTGTCATCTCCGGTCTCGCCAAACGAAATAAAGATTTCACAAAAACCATCGATGAGATTATCGCACTCGATGAATTGCGCCGCAAAACACAAAATGACCTGGATAATAACTTGGCCGAAGCCAACAAAATTTCCAAGGAAATCGGCGACCTCTTCAAAAGCGGTAAAAAAGATGAAGCAGAAGCCTCAAAGCCACGAGTAGCAGCTCTCAAAGAAACTTCCAAATCGCTGGAAGCAGCGCTGCAACAAACGGAAGAAACGCAAAAACAACTCCTATACACCTTACCCAACGTACCGACAGACAGTGTGCCACATGGCACCAATGCCGACGACAACGTAGAAGTATTCGCGTGGGGGAAAATGCCCAATTTGGGCGAACATAAAAAACCGCATTGGGAACTCATTGAAGAGTATGACATCATTGATTTCGAACTCGGCACCAAAATAACCGGTGCTGGTTTTCCGGTATACAAAGGAGCAGGAGCTAAACTGCAACGCGCTCTTATTAATTTCTTCCTCGACGAAGCCTCCAAAGCCGGATACCGCGAGTTTCAACCACCCCTATTGGTGAACGAAGCGAGTGGATATGGAACAGGACAACTGCCAGACAAAGAAGGACAGATGTACCACTCCACGGTAGACGACCTTTACTTAATCCCGACCGCAGAAGTACCGCTAACCAACCTATACCGCGATGTCATTCTGAAAGAAGACCAACTCCCCGTGAAAATGACCGGCTATACTCCTTGTTTCCGCCGTGAGGCTGGAAGCTGGGGGGCTCATGTGCGCGGCTTAAATCGACTGCACCAATTCGACAAAGTAGAAATTGTACAACTAGCGCATCCTGAAAAATCTTACCAGATTCTCGAAGAAATGGTTGATCACGTGAAAGGACTTCTTCAAAAACTTGAACTGCACTTCCGCGTCATACGTCTCTGTGGTGGCGACATGGGTTTCACCTCGGCGTTAACCTACGACTTCGAAGCATGGAGCGGTGCACAGGAACGTTGGTTAGAAGTAAGCTCTACCTCCAACTTTGAAACATTTCAGGCGAATCGACTAAAATGCCGATTCAAAAACAGCGAGGGAAAAACGCAATTGGTACACACACTCAACGGCAGTGCTCTTGCATTGCCAAGAATAGTGGCTTCACTTCTTGAAAACAACCAAAGCGCCGAGGGCATTCACATACCAGCAGCCCTAGTGCCCTATACAGGATTCGACATCATCAAAAAATAAAGGCCGTTTTGGATTTTTTGCGGATTGAATACCTACGGTCGTTGCCGCATAGAGTACCTTAGCTGCCATGCGATTGTTTGCCGCCATTCACCTTTTCTTTGCCGCTTGTGCTCTAGTGCTCATGCAAGCATGCAATGCGCCAAGAAACTTCGAAGATGAAATTCATGCCATAGACTCGCTAAACATTGCAATGGATGAGTCTGTGCAATTGCTCGACTCAGCGGCACTGCAAATCACAGATTCAATTACCCGCCAATTGAAATTCATCCAAAATAATTTTAGAGGTGAAATGAAACAGTCAATGGCTGAAACACTACTGCGATTTGGCAACTACCGTGGCAAAGTAGTGACCATTGAACAATGGAAAGATTCCCTCCATTACAGAAAAGACCAATTGCAAAACGAATTTTTTGCATTGCGAAATACGCTCTCCGACAAGGCAACTCACGACCGACTCAACCGCGAAATTTCGGAGCTCTATGCCGACTCTGTCTTGCAAAGCCTTACCGAAAAACAACAACAGTGGCACACCAAAATCAATGAATGGATGCAGCAAAAACAGTCGGTGAACAACAATTGGAGGTTGCTAAACGATACCATAAGTGTGTACAGAGAATCTATACCCCAAAGAAAACAACCATGATTAAGCATTGGCTCTTTATGCTTGGCCTCATGCTATGCGGGCTAACGGCCTCTGCCCAAGAAACCGACATGGAACTGGCCGACTATTATTACAACCAAGGCATGTTCGAACAGGCCAAGCTCTACTACGAAAAAATTTACAAGACCAACAAAACATCGAAGGTCTTCAATAATTACCTCAATACGCTCATTGAACTGCGTGAACTCGAAGAGGCTGAAAAGATGGCCAAGAAAAAAATTAAGGAAGATGCAAAGGATGGCGTTGGTTACCTAAAACTGGGAGATCTCTACCGCAAATTCAACAAGCAGGAAGAAGCGAACGAACAATTCGATGAAGCCGTAAAGCGCGTTGAGCCCACTCGTTCCAACATACAACGATTGGCCAATGAGTTCGGACTCATCAACGAATATGAATACGCATTGAAGGTGTATGAAAAAGGACGAGCGCAATCGAAAGACGGTTATAACTTCACCTACGAGGTTGCCAACATGAAGGGCAATCTTGGCGACTACGCGGGCATGACGGAAGCCTTCCTTGACCTCATTGGCGAGGAACCAAACTACCTGCAGACCGTGCAAAACTCTTTCAATAGACTCCTCAACCTAGAGGACAACAAAGAGAACATGGATATGCTCAAAATGGCATTGCTTAAACGGGCTCAGAAATATCCGGACTCAACCATTTATGCGGAAATGCTTGCGTGGTTATTCATGCAAAAAAAAGACTTTGCCTCGGCCCTTGTGCAATCCATGGCACTCGACAAACGACAAAATGAGAATGGCAGCCGACTTATTAATTTGGCGCAACTTGCACTCAATAACGGAGACTACGAAACCTCGCGAAAAGCCTATCAAGCCGTAATTGAAAAAGGGCCTGCCTCGGACTATTACATCATGGCGCGTATCGAAAAACTGCAAGTCTCGAAAGAAGAACTTTCACAAAAACCCGGCACAGACTCAGTGCTTTATGCACAATTAGAAACCGACTACATCGCTGCACTCGGAGAATTAGGAAGAACACACGAAACAGCAGTTTTAATGAAAGAACTCGCGCACCTGCAGGCTTTTCATCTGAAGAAATCCTCCGACGCTGTTACACTGCTGCGCGAGGCGATTGCATTGCCTGGAATTTTCAATAAAACGCAAGCCTTGTGCAAGCTCGAATTAGGTGATGTGCAAGTCTTCAAAGGTGATATATGGGATGCTTCTCTTTTGTTTTCCCAAGTTGAACTGGATTTCAAAGACGATATTTTAGGCAACGAAGCAAAATTTCGAAACGCTCGTGTTTCATACTATACCGGTGACTTTGATTGGGCACAAGGGCAACTCGATGCCCTCAAAGCTTCAACCTCAAAACTGATTTCCAACGACGCGATAGACCTCTCGTTGCTCATTACAGACAACTTCAACATGGACACAACCCTAGCTCCCATGATGATGTATGCCCGAGCCGACCTACTGGCCTACCAAAACCGCTTCGACGATTGCATAACAACGCTAGACTCTATTCTCGTTGAATACCCAGCACACACCCTTACCGATGAAATTAAAATGCTCAAGGCATCGCTCTATATGCAACGAGCACAATTCGACCTTGCGCGCGACTTATATCAAAACGTTGTCGATTTGCATTTCGCCGATATTACTGCAGATGACGCCTTGTTCAAGCTAGCCCTACTCCATGAGCAAGTATATCTAGACAACACAAAAGCAATGTCGCTGTTTGAAAAATTGATCACGGATTTTCCTGCTAGTCTGTATGTCGTTGAAGCACGCAAACATTTCAGAGCACTGCGAGGCGACGACTTGAATTAACTAAACACTCCGTCGGCAACCGCCACATCGAGCAGTTTCATCGCCTTGTCAAAATCAAAATCCGACAATGATGTTTGAACGTGGCGAATAGTCTCTAAGCTCGCAACTTGTGCCCCGCTAAACCTTACGTTACTATTCATTACCATGGCGCGAACTTGTCTTTTCAATAAAAAGCCCCAGAGTTTCCTCTGGGGCTAAAGAGCTCAATCAACTGTATTTTAAGTCGCCGTGTCACCTGTTTTTTTGGGTGCATAGGCATTAATAATTCTCTAGCCGCTGCACATCTCGCACGCATCTGGATTGTCGAGAGAACACGACAACGCAGCTTGGTTTTGCGCAATCTCCTCCGCGCTCATTCCTGCCGCAGATGACAGTTCCATCGTCATTTGTGACGCTTGAGGCTCTACCATAACAGGCTCTACCGCGTAGGCCGCTGCTGTTGCAATCGCCATGGCCGACTCCACTAGTGCTGGGATAGTTTCTGTCTGGTACTTCTTTTCAACGGTGAACTTAATTGCATCGGTGGCTGCCTTCGTGCGCAGGTAATACATACCTGTTTTCAAACCACGCTCCCATGAATAGAAGTGCATCGATGACAACTTACCAAAATTCGCATTCTCCATAAATATGTTGAGCGACTGGCTCTGGCAAATGAAGGCGCCGCGGTCTGCTGCCATTTCAATGATCGACTTCTGTGAAAGCTCCCATGCTGTTTTGTAAAGGGCCTTCAGATTCTCTGGTATCTCATCAATCGATTGAACCGATCCGTTCGCTCCAATCAACTTGTTCTTAATATCTTCATTCCACAAGCCAAGATTCACAAGATCGCGCAACAAATGCTTATTGACAATAATATACTCACCAGCCAAAACACGACGGGTGTAAATGTTACTTGTATAGGGTTCAAAGCACTCGTTATTGCCCAAAATTTGCGCCGTGCTCGCCGTTGGCATTGGAGCGAGCAACAACGAATTACGCATTCCGTGATTCTTGATTTCTTCCTTCAGCACATCCCACTCCCAACGTGAAGATGGCGTTACATTCCACATGTCATATTGCAGAATGCCCTGGCTTGCAGGCGAGCCTTCATAGGTTTCATACGAGCCAAACTCCTTTGCCAAGTCCTTGGAAGCTGTGCAGGCAGCATAATAGATTGTTTCAAATACTTCCTTGTTCAATTGGCGTGATTCTGCACTATCAAATGGGAAGCGCATAAGAATAAACGCATCAGCCAATCCTTGCACGCCAATGCCGATTGGACGGTGGCGCATATTGCTCTTCCTTGTCTCTGGTACTGGGTAATAGTTGCCGTCGATAATCTTGTTCAAATTCACTGTGAGTTGATAGGCCACATCGAACAACTTGTGGTGGTCGAACTTGCCCTCCTTCACAAATTTCGGCAGGGCAATGGAGCCAAGGTTGCACACCGCGATTTCGTCTGGAGCAGTGTACTCCATGATTTCTGTGCACAAATTTGAACTCTTGATTGTCCCCAAATTTTTCTGGTTGCTCTTGCTGTTTGCCGCATCCTTGTAGAGCATATACGGTGTACCCGTCTCGATCTGAGATTCAAGAATTCTAAACCATAAATCTTGGGCTTTAATCGTCTGACGACCTTTGCCCTCACTTTCGTACTTTGTATACAGTGCTTCAAAATTATCTCCCCAAACGTCTGACAGTCCAGGGCACTCATGCGGACACATCAAGGTCCATTCTCCGTCTGCTTTAACGCGCTTCATGAACAAATCCGGAATCCATAACGCATAAAATAAATCGCGTGCACGAGCTTCTTCTTTTCCGTGATTCTTCTTCAAATCAAGAAAGTCGTAAACATCTGCGTGCCATGGCTCGAGATATATTGCGAATGAACCCTTTCTCTTACCGCCGCCCTGATCTACGTAGCGAGCAGTATCGTTGAATACCTTCAACATTGGAACAATACCATTGCTGGTGCCATTGGTGCCCTTGATGTATGAGCCCTTGGCCCGCACGTTGTGTATACTTAAACCTATACCACCTGCACTCTGTGAAATAAGTGCGGTCTGCTTCAGTGTGTTGTAAATCCCGTCAATGCTGTCGTCTTGCATCTGAAGCAAAAAACAAGAACTCATCTGAGGCTTAGGAGTTCCCGCGTTGAACAAGGTAGGTGTTGCGTGCGTGAACCAACCCTCGCTAAGCATATTGTACGTTTTGATGGCCTCAGTAATATCTGCCTTGTGAATTCCCACGGCAACACGCATAAACAATTGCTGCGGACGTTCAGCGACTTTGCCGTTGGTCTTAAGCAAATAAGAACGCTCTAGCGTCTTGAAACCGAAGTAATCAAAATTAAAGTCGCGGTCGTAAATAATTGTGCTGTCCAAAATTGGAGCGTTGTCGACGATCACCTTGTATACATCATCCGCAATCAATCCAGCGTTTGCACCTGTTTTCGGATCAACATAGTAATAAAAATCTGTCATCACCTGACTGAACGACTTCTTGGTGTTCTTGTGCAGATTGCTCACCGCTATGCGTGAAGCAAGCAAGGCATAATCTGGATGTGTGGCAGTATTGGTGGCCGCAATTTCCGCCGCCAAGTTATCGAGCTCACTAGTGGTTACTCCATCGTAAACACCCTCAATCACCTTCATGGCAACTTTTACGGAATCTACAATTGGATTCAACCCGTAACAAAGCTTTCCCACGCGAGCAGTGATTTTGTCAAATTTCACCGTCTCCTTGTGACCGTCTCTTTTAATAACGAACATATTCTTTCTTTTTTTTAAATCTTAACTGGTTGGGATTCTTCAAACATCTACCGCTAGGCTCCCTTCACTATCGGCTTCTCATAGAGGGCATTTTTAATGCTCCTCCGGTCTCGTATGAATCTATGCTTTTGCAACGCTTAATTAAAAAAACTAAAAACATCTTTGCAACGAGGGTGCAATAAAAACATCGAAGACCGGTAAACTCAAAAATTTCATCGTTTGTTTTAAAAAATCAACACACAATTATTCACATCGATAAAATGTGAAAACTTATTTTGCTCTTACCCAATTTTTTGCATATTCCTGATTTCTCTCTAAAAATCTTCGCTCAACGAGAAGGTCTGCTTGTCTTTATCGGCCAGAACTCCAGCCTTCTGGTATTCCCCAACGCGCTTTTCGAAGAAGTTTGTTTTTCCTTGCAACGAAATCATTTCCATAAAGTCAAACGGATTGGACTTGTTATATTCCCGATCATTGCCCAACTCCAACAGCAAACGATCTGCAACGAACTCAATGTATTGAGCCATTAGATCGCTATTCATACCAATCAACTTCACTGGTAAGGCATCGAGAATAAACTCCTTTTCGATTTCAACTGCATTGATGATTATTTCACGGATTTGCTCCTTTGGCAATTTGTTGATGATGTGGTTCTTGTAGAGCAGGCAAGCGAAATCACAATGCAATCCCTCGTCGCGACTGATCAACTCGTTAGAGAAAGTCAGCCCTGGCATAAGACCGCGTTTTTTCAGCCAAAAAATGCTGCAAAACGAACCACTAAAGAAAATGCCCTCTACCGCAGCAAAAGCAACAAGGCGCTCTGCAAATGAACCATTCTTAATCCAACGTAACGCCCAATCCGCCTTCTTGCGAACACAGTCTAACGTGTCTATTGCATTAAACAAGTGGCTCTTGTCTTTTGTGTCCTTTATATAGGTATCAATCAACAACGAATAAGTTTCGCTGTGAATGTTCTCCATCATAATCTGGAAGCCGTAGAAAAACTTTGCCTCCGTGTACTGTACCTGACGAACAAAATTTTCGGCCAAATTCTCATTTACGATTCCATCGCTCGCCGCAAAAAAGGCCAAAACGTGTTTGATGAAGTGGCGCTCATCGTTGTTGAGCTTCGTGTTCCAATCGACCAAGTCGGCCTCCAAATCAATCTCCTCAGCCGTCCAGAAATTGGCCTCACTTTTTTTGTAAAAATGCCATATGTCGTGGTGAACAATTGGGAATAAAACGAAACGGCCCGGATTCTCATTGAGAATGGGCTCCCCTGTGTGTAGTGTCATAGTTTCTTGCAATGCGATTTCTTCTACTGATTCCATTCGAGTAGGGTAAATTAAGTTAGCGTTAACGAAGTATAGTTGTCGTGAATGTCCATTAGTTTTTGGTCAAATAAACCTCCCCAGTTTCCTAAAGATCGACAAAGTCAAAGGTGAGCCAAAATCCTCCCGATGACAAAAAGAAACAATTGACAACCGAACCAACTTTTTAACATGACAACACTCACGTTTGAAAATCAGCGGCTAACCCTATGAAATCCGATTTAAGCGACAGCCTGTCAGTTCGCTATCCCATGGCACTATTTTTCGCCTCGCGGCGGCCCGTAGCGTGCTAAATTTGTCGCGGTTCAAAAGAACAGTTTATACTTTATATTATGATTGGAGCAATTAATAAGATCCTAAAAAAATTCGTTGGCGATAAATCCAAGCAGGATCTCAAAGATATCAACCCTATTGTTGGTCAGGTAAGACAGATCGGACAAACACTCACGGGAATCAGCGACGACGATTTGCGCAATAGGGTCGAAAAGTTGAAGGGTCTCGTAAAAACTCGCATTTCTGAACGCGAAGAAGAAATTGCTCAATTGAAAGTGCAGGCAGAGGCTCTGCAAGGCACCGAACTTGAAAAGAAAGAGAGCGTTTTCGCTCAAATAGATAAACTTGAGAAAGAAGTCGACAGTCAAATTGAAGAAGTACTAGAGGAGATTCTGCCTGAAACATTTGCTATCGTGCGTGAAACTGCTCGCCGACTCAAAGAAAACCCAGAGATACGGGTTACAGCTAGTGACTTTGATCGACAACTCGCAACCATCCAATCCAAAGACTACGTGCGCATCGAAGGCGATACGGCGATATGGAAAAACAACTGGATTGCAGCAGGCAACCGAACCACTTGGGACATGGTACACTACGATGTACAAATCATAGGTGGTACTGCGCTTCACCGTGGAAAAGTGGCTGAAATGGCAACCGGAGAAGGAAAAACGCTTGTTGCAACACTTCCCGTTTTCCTCAACGCGCTCGCCAACAGAGGGGTACACCTTGTCACTGTAAACGATTATTTGGCAAAACGTGACTCGGAGTGGATGGGTCCACTGTACGAGTTTCATGGTCTCTCGGTAGATTGCATCGATAGGCACCAACCCAATAGCCAAGGCCGCCGAAATGCCTCCCGCGCCAGCATCACGTTCGGAACGAACAATGAATTCGGGTTTGATTACCTACGCGATAATATGGCGGTTGAAGCCTCTCAGTTGGTTCAGCGCAAACACCATTACGCCATTGTAGATGAGGTGGATAGCGTTCTTATCGATGAGGCCAGAACACCTCTCATAATCTCTGGGCCAACCCCAAAGGGCGATGACCAAGAATTCGACGCGCTGAAACCAAAGGTACTGCTGCTCATGAACGCGCAAAAAGCAGCGTCTACCGACTTTATTACGCTCTCCAAAAAGAAACTGATTGCCGATAACAAATCGCCTTCAAAAGAAGACATCATAGAAGGTTCGTTGGCTCTATATCGCGCCTACAGAGCTCTTCCCAAAAACAAGGCCCTCATAAAATTCTTGAGCGAAGAGGGAATGAAAGCACACCTGCTCAAAACTGAAGGTCAATACCTGCAAGATAACCAACGCGACATGCACAAAGTCGATGCTGAACTCTTCTTTGTTATTGATGAAAAACACAATCAAATTGAGTTGACCGATAAAGGTATCCAACTCATCTCCAAAAACATGGAAGATGAGCAATTCTTCTCGCTTCCCGATCTTGGCTCTGAAATCGCAGATATCGACACAAGCGGCAAATCGGATGAAGAAAAACGCGCAGCCAAAGATGATCTAATGCGCGATTATAGTATCAAGAGCGAACGCATCCACACCATAAATCAGTTGCTCAAAGCATATGCGCTTTTCGAAAAAGATGTCGATTACGTGCTCATGGAGAACAAGGTGAAAATCGTTGATGAGCAAACGGGGCGTATCATGGAAGGCCGCCGCTATTCAGATGGTTTGCACCAAGCCATTGAAGCCAAAGAAAATGTTCGTGTGGAGGCCGCTACTCAAACGTATGCCACCATCACGCTACAGAACTTCTTCCGCATGTATCATAAGCTTTCGGGTATGACAGGTACAGCTGAAACCGAGGCGGGTGAGTTGTGGAGCATCTACAAATTGGATGTAATTGTTATTCCAACCAACACCCAAATTTCACGCAAAGACATGGAAGACAAGGTGTACAAAACCAAGCGTGAAAAATACAATGCAGTTATCGAAGAAATAGCCGAGTTGCGCGCTGCAGGTAGGCCTGTCTTGGTGGGAACGACCACGGTTGAAGTGAGTGAGTTACTTTCAAAAATGCTGCGCCTTCGCAACATTGATCACCAAGTACTCAACGCGAAGTTGCACCAGAAAGAAGCAGATATTGTGGCCATGGCCGGCCGGCCGAGCATTGTAACCATTGCAACCAACATGGCGGGTCGTGGAACCGACATCAAACTCACCGCAGAGGTTAAGGCTTCGGGTGGTCTTGCAATTATTGGTACCGAACGTCACGATTCTCGGCGCGTTGACCGCCAGTTGCGCGGCCGTTCGGGGCGACAAGGTGACCCAGGATCTTCGCAATTCTATGTGTCGCTCGAAGATGATCTCATGCGTTTATTTGGTAGCGACCGCATTGCTAAAATGATGGACCGCCTCGGATTGAAAGAGGGGGAGGTGATTCAACATAGCATGATTACCTCAAGCATAGAGCGCGCTCAAAAGAAAGTCGAAGAAAACAACTTCGGCATACGCAAGCGACTATTGGAGTATGACGATGTAATGAACGCTCAGCGCGAAGTAATCTACAAGCGACGCAAACACGCCTTGTTCGGTGAGCGACTAAAGCTTGACATTGATAATATGCTGTACGACTTAGCAGAAATTGCCGTAGAGCAAAATCACCCAGCGAAAAACTATGAGGGTTTCTCGTTGGATGTGTTGCGCTATTTTGGAATAGTGCCTCCGATGGGACGAGAAGAGTTTGCCACGTCGAAAATGGACGACGTAATATTTGACACCTACCAAGCGGTTGAAACTCGCTACAAGGAACGCGTTCAAGAAATAAAGCGCGAGGCATTTCCTGTCATCAAAAATGTTTTCGAAAACAATTCACAAGGGTTCACAAACATTTCAGTTCCTTTCAGCGATGCACGGAAAACAATTCAAGTTGCTGTAAATCTTGAAAGAGCCTATCAAAGTGAATGTAATGAAATTGTTGATGCATTAGAGAAGGGAATCACATTGGCGATCATTGACCAAAGCTGGAAAGAACACTTGCGCGACATGGACGATTTGCGTGGCAACGTTCAATTTGCCTCGCACGAACAAAAAGACCCATTGCTCATTTATAAGCTGGAGAGTTTTAAGCTCTTCAAAAACCTGATTGCAAAAGTGAACGGCGAGCTTACAAATTTCCTCATGCACGCTAAGCTACCCCAAGGACAGCAAGCACAAGTGCGTCAGGCGTCTACTGTAAAAACCGCTGAACCAACAAAGGTCAATGTGCAAAAAGCAGAGAGCTTAAACTTACAACAACGTGTGGCGGTAAGCCAGCAACAACCCCAACAGCAGTCGGCTTTGCCTCAAGGTCCGCCAGTAAAGGCAGAGCCCGTAAAAGCCGAAGTTCGTATTGGTCGAAATGATGCATGCCCTTGCGGAAGTGGTAAGAAATACAAAGCCTGCCATGGTCAAGAGGCCTAGGAAAAAAAGAATAAATAGACAATCTTAGAAGCCGGACAGAAATGTTCCGGTTTCTTCCCATTGAAGCATCACTGCCTCAAGGTCTGCTTTCAGCGAGGCGTAAGTATCTAGTTTCTTTTTAGAAGCGGCGGCGTCTGTATAATCAAGCTGTGCAATTTCAATATCCATAGCCGCTATTGCTCCTTCGAGGCGCTCTATTTCGCGCTCGCACTTTTGTAGTTGCGAATCCAGCTTTTTCTTATGCTTTTCGCGTTCTTTTTGCTCCTCTCGAGATAGCACCAAATCATCGGGCTGGGCAGTAGGCACTGCCTTCTTCTCCTGCACGACAGGCTTTACCTTTTCGAAAAGAGCAATTGACTCTGCCTTCTTTTCTTTCAAGAAGTCCAATACATCGCCCTGCCACATACGCAGACGATCGGGCTTTATTTCGTATACCATATTGGTTAGACCGTTCAAAAAATCTCGGTCGTGACTCACTACCAACAATGTTCCATCATAGCGTGCCAAAGCCTGCTTGAGCACTTCCTTGGATGCAAGGTCTAAGTGGTTCGTTGGCTCATCGAGCACAAGGAAATTGCAAGGCTGCAGTAAGAGTTTACAGAGCGCTAAACGCGCTTTTTCACCGCCACTTAGCACACGAACTTTTTTATCTACATCATCGCCACTGAACAAAAAGGCTCCCAACATGGAACGCACCCCTTTGCGAACATCACCAACCGCTTCATCATCTATCGTCTCAAAAACAGTCTTGGTGCCATCCAACTCATCACTCTGGTTCTGTGCGTAATAACCGATACTCACACTGTAACCCGGATTAAACTCCCCATCATGCTCCTCTTTTCGCATGATCATGCGAATCAATGAGCTCTTACCAACCCCATTTTTCCCTACTAAGGCAATTTTTTCCCCTCGTGCTATGGTAATATCTACACCGCTAAACAATCGATTCTCACCATACGCCTTACCCAGAGCTTTACCTTCTAAAATAATCTTTCCAGCATGCGGTGCCGGGGGAAAACTTATGCGGACCTTACTGCCGTCGATATCATCTACCTCAATACGATCAAGCTTCTCAAGCTTCCTTATCAAGGTCTGCGCAAACGCAGCCTTATCCTTCTTGGCTCGAAACTTATCAATTAACTTTTGTGTGTCTTCAATGTATTTCAGCTGATTCTTGGCCGCAGCCTCTTGGCGCTGCACCTCATCTTGTCGCTGAACGATATACTTGCTGTACGAAAATTTATAATCGTACACTTTTCCCTTGGTAATCTCTATCGTCCGAATAGTCACATTATCCAAAAATGTGCGGTCGTGGGAAATGAGAACTATTGCGCCTGCGTATTCCCTCAAGAATTCCTCGAGCCATTCGATACTTTCAATGTCTAAGTGGTTGGTGGGCTCATCGAGCAGAAGTAGATCCGGATTTTGAAGGAGTATTTTACCCAACTCCACACGCATTTTCCAACCTCCGCTGAACTCCTCCATCTTGCGGTTCATGTCCTCAGACCTGAAACCAAGACCCTTCAGCACTTTTTCAATCTTCTCCTCCAAATTACCACTTCCTAGCAACTCCAATCGGTGTGCTACCTCTTCCAACTCCTCGATCTTGTGCGCATAATCATCGCTCGTGTAATCGTGGTGGTCTGTAATCGCAACCGACAATTCTTCGAGGCGTTCCTTCAGCTGTTGCACCTCACGAAACGCGGTTGATGCCTCCTCATAAACGGTCGCGTTATCGCTATGCCTCATCTCCTGAGCCAAATAGCCCACAGTGGTTCCTCTTGCCAGTGCAATAGTTCCTTCGTTCGGAACTTGAAGCCCCGCCAAAGTCTTTAACAAGGTTGATTTACCAGCTCCATTTTTTCCAACCAATCCAATACGATCGCGGGGACCAATGAAAAATCCTATACGCGAGAACAACTCGCGTGAGCCAAAATGAATTGTGAGATTGCCTACAGTTACCATGATAAAATCGGCGGCAAAAGTACGACCTGAATTAGGCTTTTATCGAATAGGCATCAAAACAAAAACGCCCTTCGGTTAGAAGGGCGTTTTCACATTTTATACAAGGGCTTAAAAGTGCCACAAATCATGTTCTAGTACAAACAAATCGTTCTTGATTCGCTCGCTTTCCATGAGGGCATCCACACCCTTCCATGTGGGCGTTACACCACGGTTGTAGACGTTATCTTCCTTCACCACATATCCTTGAAACATGCGCATCTGAAACAACTGGTCAAAGGTCATTTCCTGAGCGTTGTTGTGCGTATTGAATACATCGTAATTGTTGAAGATATACCGGCACTCCGGATAGTACAACCAGAACAATTCCTTCTGTCCCTTGATCTCGCCACTTTCTGAGTATCGCAATACAATTGGCGCAATGCCGATGATACGCACATAACGCTCAGAACGCTGCTTATCAAAAATCCAATCTTCCTTGATTTTATAAGACACCACATCTCGCGATGTGACCTCCTCTACGTTTCGAACCTCTTCCTTTTCTCCAGTGTCCAAGTTTTCCCTATAGCGAATAACTACGGGGTTGAGCATAGAGTCTAATTCCGTCTGTCCTAGCGGATAACGGAACTCGTCGTCTTCCTGCGTTGGTCCCGTTCCGTAGGCTGTTATTGACCCCTGGTCAATCAGGCCGATACGAATAACATCAAACAAACTTTTACGGTTCTCCAATTCATCAATCGGGAAGTAAAGCGTCTGGTTGATTTTTTGACGCAAATCAATCACCTGCCAAATACGTTTAGCCCACATAACATCGGCCTCACGGAGATAGGGGTAGCTGATTACTTTGCGCGTTGGGTTGTGTTCTCGCACGTAGGCACCGTCAAGCACAGTTTGTGTTTGCGCTAGAAGTGCTTCTGTAAAAGAAACGACACACAGCAGGAGCAGAAACAGATTTTTACGATTCATAGGTTTTCGTTTTTACTGTATTTTCAACGTGATTGCCGACAGTTTACGGTCGGTATTGTCGGGCATTTTACACATGATTTGCTCGATGAAGATCTTTTCACCCTTCTTCATCTTTCTAATTGCCTGACTCGCCTCATCGGTAATACGATTTCCATTGCACTTGTATTCCTTGATGACTCCGTTACTCACCAATGTCACTACGAATGAGGTGACTTGCGCGGTAACCGGGAAGTCGAATCCTTCCATATCGGCGCGAACGCCAGCCGCAACAGATGCATCTCCTTGCGGAATCAGGCTGTCGTATGGCTTCTTTCCACCAAATGAAGGAATTGGATCAGGTATACGTTTTATACGGAAATTACGAGCGGGCATCGACACTGATTCACCATTGATGTTGGCACTCACATTTATTGTGGCCTCCTTGCCTTCTCCTGGCTTCACGTTGTAAGTGCCATCAGAGCTAGGAGATATGGAACCTCCGCTCATCGTCACAGATAGAGCACTGCGATCTACACCTGGAACAGATACCTCTACAGGATTATCCAAACCACGATAGAACACGTTCATGTTTACTGGAGAAACAACCAACGCAGGTTCTCCCACGAAGAAGGGCTGAGTAGCAAAAGGAATAAACTCCATCTTACCGTCTTTCTCGTAACCGATTTGACCTGTGTAACCATGCGGACCCAAGCCCAAGCTTCCGGTGTTCACCTTGAAGCGGCACTTACCATCCGGATCGGCTGCAATACCATCACCTGAAGCACCAAATGCGCTTGGTATTGGCACCTTATCCCCGTTGTATGGGCCACCCATATAAAGCTTCGTGTTGCTGGTCTTGTTGTAAGCTGCTAGGTAAACCTCCAGCTCGTAATCCTTACCTTTCAATACATAGCTTTGAAGCGGAACGGCCGCAACGGTCACATCCGAAAACTTCAAGTCAGTCGCGTTGATACTGGATGCCAAGAAACTCATAACCGATGTCTTTGCATTCAGCACATCTGTCTCAATCTTTGACATGGTCGCAATAATAGCCGCAAGTGGTGAATGGTAAAACTTGTTTGTCTCCCAAACTTCCATGTTGCCCTCTGCATCTGGCTCCTCGTTGTAAACGAACGAGCTGTCTAGACTTGCCATTATTTCAGCATCGAGCCCTATCAACTTTCCATCGATGTTGGTGACTTGCATCGCCTTCATCTTGTCCTTAAACTCAATCAACTTCGTCTTCAATTCGAAAGCCGACCAAGGTTCTTGCTTCGGCGCTTGTGGATTAGCACCTACCAACAGCGACGTGTTGTTTTGGTTCTCGTCCAATTTTGTCACCTTATCACGACCCTCTTTGGAGCCTAAGTCAATGGCTTTCTTTTTATCTTCCGTCATGAACTCCTCGTAGTCCGCTCCCGCTGGATCTCCTTTCATAGAGCATGCAATGGTGCGCGCCTTGAGAATTTCAATGTAGTCGATTAGTTCGTCGCCAAGTTTAGATACCTCTTCCGCCTTCGCTAAGAACGGAGCTGCTTTGTCCGCCTCTTTAGCGTTTCGCAGACCGGCCAACGTAGCTTGTGCCTTCGTTTGTAATACTTCAGAGGTTTTACCCAAACCCTTGTTGATTTGGATAAACGCATTCAATACATCCTTAGATATATTCATCGCAAGGAGAGCGGTGAGTACTAAGTACATCATCCCGATCATCTTCTGTCTGGGGGTTTCTTTTCCGCCTGCCATTTTCTATACTTTTAATAGGTTGCTTGGATGTTCTTACTACAAGAGCATCACTAAACAATTATTGGCGGGCTGTACCCATTGCGTTAAGCATGTTTGCATATACCGTGTTGAGCGATTTCAAGTTACGTGAAAGCTCGGAGATGCTTTCCTTGTATACTTTGGTATCCTCGACAGAATCTGCAAGATTCTTAACAAGTTCATTCATGTTGCCATACATACTGCGAGTCTTTTCCATCTCTTGCAGTTGTAGCTCATACATGCTATTCAACGACTGAATATTTTCAGTCATCTTCTGCAAATGCACACCGGCAGTCTGTCCGCTTCTCGCTTGATCAGAAAGACCGGTCAAGGATTCAGAAACCGCTGCATACGTATCTGACAAAGCAGAAACATTCTCTGTAGCTGACTTCAGCGTTGATGCGTATTCCTTAGAGGCTGTAGCTGGCGACGAGATATCAGACAAATCTTTTGCCTGTGAACTGAATGCACGCATTCCGTCACCGAGGCTAGCGATAAGCTCGGGTTCAATCTTCGCTTCAGAAAGCATCGCGTCGAGTTGAGCGGTTACGCTTCCTCCAGCGTTGCCTTTGGCGCCCTTCTTATTTAATTCCTTCATTGAATGCTTTGCCTCTTCTGGCATAGCCAACTCTGGATAGACCAATGACCAATCAGGCTCCTCGTGCAAGGGTTCAAATGCCGAGAAGAAGAAAATTACAGCCTCCGTACTCAGTCCCACCACGAGCAGCAACGACGCAAACGGCCAGTGCTGAATCTTAAACATCGCTCCAATGATTACTACGGCTGCTCCAATTCCATAGAGCTTTGCCATGAATTTTTTCCACGCTTTACTTCCAGGTTTCATAATTTTCTAACGCTTGTAAGGGTTAATAAAAGGTTGGTTTTTGATTGATTACTCTTCGTTAAAGTCTTCAGCTACAACATTCTTTCCACGTCCCAGGTAGCTCATCACACAACGGAATCCGATGTATGACTTGGCTGTATCCTGATATTCGTATGAACGAGTGCCGTTCTGAATAAAATACCCGATGTCCTTCCAGGAGCCACCGCGTATAACTTTTCTTTTCATGCTTGGAGGATCGTCTTGCTGAGCACGGTATTCGTATTCCGAACTCATGTCGTGCGTGAACTCGTAAACCGATTCATCGTAAGCTGTATTTGTCCATTCTGCTACGTTACCCGACATACACCACAATCCGTAGTCATTGGCAGAGTATGATTGAACAGGTACCGTGTGGCAACCATTGTCCTCCACATAGTCTCCGCGCATCGGCTTAAAGTTGGCCAAGGGACACCCTAGGTTATTGCGGATGTATGGACCACCCCAGGGATAGGGTGATAATTCCAACCCGCCGCGTGACGCATATTCCCACTCTGCCTCAGACGGCAAACGGTAGCGCTGAACGAAGGGCTCACCAATCATGTATTTGAACTCATTGAGAATCTGTGTTCTCCATGCGCAGAAGGCCTGACATTGACCCCATGTTACACCGACAACAGGATAGTCGTCGTAGGCAGGATGCCAAAAATAATTCTCTGTGAGGGGTTCGTTGAATCCGTAAGTAAAATCTGCAACCCAGCAAAGTGTATCTGGGTAAATATTAGTTTGCTCTTCAATAATGAACTGAGCTCTGTCGCTGTGACCGCGAACCGAATGCAGTTGGTTGAGAGCGTTCACCTCACCATATTCCTCGTCCTTTCCCGCCTTCACGGCTGCACTCTTGTAGTCAATCCACCAATAGCGATATTTCATTTTTCGATTGTCTATTTCTAGACGATCGTAAAACTTATCGGCTCCTTGCAAATAGAATTCGTTGAAGATATTCTCGAAAACATCCTCATTCTGCATGTCCATAGGCTCTTCCCAGTTCAACACGTAGCCTTTGTTAACGAACACTTCCCAATCCCGTCCATCGTCACGGTCAGGCTGCTTGTAACCCTCAACGTCAGCATTAGCAAGGAAATCTCGCATCAGAGAATCCCTTACATACTGAACGAACTGACGGTACTCGTTGTTCGAGATTTCAGTTTGGTCAATGTAAAACGCAGGCATTGTCACTGTTTTCGCCTTGTTGTTCAAGGCATAAGGGACATCCTGATCGCTCGGGCCCATAGTAAAGGATCCGAAATGAATGTAA
Organism: Chryseobacterium gleum; assembly: GCA_945869405.1. Classification (GTDB taxonomy): domain Bacteria; phylum Bacteroidota; class Bacteroidia; order Flavobacteriales_D; family Sanyastnellaceae; genus JAIBBG01. The sequence continues at coordinate 35,565 of CAMBPD010000005.1, forward strand.
TTCATTCCATAGGGATTGATCTGTTCCCACTCCTCAGCGCGATAAGCACCAACGAGCTCTCCGTTTGCGCCATACTTGCAACTGGCGAAAACTGCGGCAATGATCAGAAACGATAACGACTTTTTCATGATTTCCAATTTTAGTAAACAATCATCTCTAAACTCTATCTGTCGGTTTGTTTATTACTAAAAAATTTGTTTGAGGTATATTCAAGCTCTCAGTTCAAAAGCTGCATAACGATGCTAGAACCAACTTAGTTTCATTTTATTTTACAGGAATCGAGGATTGCTGTGTCCAGCGCCATTATCGACCTGTTTAAACTTCATGCAATAGGTTATAAAAATCTCGTGCGAGCCGGCTGAATAGTCTTTCAGCATGGAGGTTGTCACGTCATACGAATAACCCAGTTTGATACCATGACTCATGGTGCGAACACCTTGATCTATGGCCGCGAAGTCCTTTTGGAAGCCTAGATACGGAGCAAGTGCATCGCCTAGACGGTAGGCTATACCACCCCAAAACATTTTCTTGAAAAGAACATCCGCGTTTATATCCAATTGCTTCGAAGAAGCATCCGTCTTGAAAAGTACGTTGGGACGTAATACTAAATCTGCCCCGATTGCTTTCTCATAACCTCCCATGACGTAGTAATGACGAGCCATTTGTATACCTAGGTCATCCAGATTAGGACCCGCAAGGTGGGTAGATGAAACACCAAAGTAGTATTGATTCGGCTTGTATACGTTGAATCCAAACCCTAAGTCTGCTCCTCCTTGAGATCTTTCACTCACCGGGATCGACGGATCACCCAAATCAATAAACACCCAATTGGCGCCTAGCTTAGATTGATACATGCCAATAGATGCTCCTACCGAGAAGAAGTTCCCGTTGCTTAGCGATAGGTGGTAAGATGGTGAAAAACGAACAACCGTATTTTGTTGCTGTCCCAAAACTTCTGAATAAATCGTTGTGCCAAAACCAATGTTTTGCTTCGCCCCGAACATGCCACTGTAGTTGAACAAGTATGTTTTTGGGTCCTTGTCCAAACCGTCCCACTGATCCCTGTGCAAGGCTGTAATGCAATGCATACGATCGAAGCCCGACATTGCAGGGTTTACAGACAAGCGATCGTACTGCCACATTGTGAATTGTGGGTCTTGTTGCGCTGAGACTAATAAAACACTGAAAACAAAGCTTATAGAGATTAATATTCTCCTCATAAATAATAGTTATTGCTTGGTTTGGTTTTCTAAAACAGGTTGCAAAAATGCTAATATAGTTGGTTTTTCAATTGGTCAAGAAAAAACGTTAAACTGGGGGATGTGCTCGTTCATTTTTTTTACTTCAGGTCTTCATTTCATTCAGGTTTATTAGACCAACTTCTGATACGTTTTCCACCAGCGATCCGGCATCTCCTCTGTTGACGCTTGCTGAAATTCTTCATATGCGCAGGGCACCAAATGATGCCGCTCGTATTTGGTTGCCATGCCTGCCGGATAAGGAACGTCCATCCACCAGCGATCGGTCAAATTGCTCTTGTAAAAAACTAGATCTTGCCCATCCTTGGTAATGGGCACCATATACTTGAAATAATCCGAATAGTCGCCAACCGGATAGTCACCCTTGCGTTGGCTAACCCCCTCCAAAAAACACCAAATCATTTGGGAAGCCAAATGGCTGGTGTGGCCTCCCAAATCCATCAATGGATCCAATTCATAGAGCCCAAAAGAGGTCAGCTTATCGCTCATTCCGGCATAACGACATAGCTGAGCCGCCTGATCTCCATAAAAACCATTTGGTCCGGGGTGCGTCGTTCCCGGCGCCTCACCCATTCGAATGGCACTCATATCCACAGATAAGATGTCTGCATTGCGAATAATGGGCTCACTCCACTGCATGCCCGATTGAATATCACCCAATCGGTGCGCGTCGAAATACATATTCCCCATCAACTCCAGTAGATCGCTTTCAACTAAGTAGCGCTGATGACCGATATTGCTGTAGTTGAAAAGATAGTTTGGTTTATGGAGAATCACCTTGTTCAAGTAATTCTTCGATGATATCACACCATCGCTTTTGCCAAAGTCTAGACGGTAGTCAATGGTTACCAAGTTCACCGTTTGCTCCATGTGCTCGTAGGCTTGATAATTGGCGAACGTTAAATCTTGACTCCCCCCGAGAATAAGGGGAATGATTCCCCTTCGTAAAAGCACTTCGCAGGTTTGATTGAGGGCGTAGTAGGTGTCGCTTACTTCGTTTCCTGCTTTAATATTTCCGAGATCGATTACAGACAATGCGCCATCAAACCAGTGCAGCCTGTATAAATGGTTTCTAATTGAATCGGGAGCGTCTGCGGCCTGGCAATCTGACGCCGCTCCGCGGTGTTCACAAACCCCAAGAATGGCGACCTTCTTGCCATCCAACTCCTGCATATCGCCGTCAAAAAAATGCACATGGTTCTCTACATGGGAGGGCAGTAATGGGGATGAGAGCCCATCACGGAACTCGCTCCGAGTCAAGAAAACCGAAATATCCATGTTGCGAAAATGGAGCAC
>CAMBPD010000006.1 GCA_945869405.1 Chryseobacterium gleum
AATTCCGTTTATTATATTCGACAAAATCGCACAGCAATATGCAGGCAGCACGCGCTACTATCAACTCAATAGCCATCACGGTAGGCTGGCCATTGGTTACAGTTGGTTGGGCAATGCCTTCAAGCAGACAGGACTGAATGCACATATAAAGTACCTCATGCTGATGCATGCCTTTGAAAAGATGGCGATTGAGCGAGTTGAATTCATGGCCGACACACTCAACGAGCGCAGCATCCGCTCTATGATATCGTTGGGAGCCACTCGCGAGGGAACACTTCGAAGCCATGCAATTAGACCCGATGGTTCACGGCGTGATACAGCAGTATTGAGCATAGTGAAAAAAGAATGGCTTGAACAAGTCAAGCCATCCCTTCAAATTAAAATTCAATCTCTCGGATAAATTTACGAGTGCGCATCAATCTTTTTAGCACGCTCATACATATTGTCCCAATACGCTGCACGCAAGTTGAGTGCCTTGAGCATTCCTTTACGCAATTGAAGCGCTGCGACTTCGCTTTCGCTAGCCATCTCCTCGGCGATCTTCAACAAAATGAGTCCGTGCGCATCGTCGACCTCTGTATGGAGCGGAAAGAAAACGTAATCTTCCAGGGATAGCTTGGTGTGTTTTTCGATAGCCTCAATAAGATGGCGATACACAAACTTTACAATGGACTCTGTGCCAAGACCAATCGCACCAACGGCTTCAACAGACGAACCATCTTGTATAAGGCTCAAAAACTGTTCGCGCCAAATTTGCACTTCAATACCAACAGGTTCGTTGCGATTGATTCCCATAGCGTCTTGAAAACGTCTAAACAATTTAGGATGCGGTATACCTTGCACCCATTCTTCTTTAATGCCTAAAGCAGCTATTGCTTCAAGATCGTCGTCGTGAAGCGTTCCGCTTTCTTCGGCTAAGTTATCGAGCAAATGTTCGCGATGTTCTGGGTTCTCAAGCTTGGAAATCACGCCTGTCAAATAACGCGGAAACCAAGTGCTGTATGCACCGTATTGAAGAGCAAAGTCCTTCATTACGGAATCCATGTTTTTGAACTCGCCATTTTTGAGGGCCAATAGATAGGGGTGGTTTATAGCACGGTGATTAAGTGCTTCGTCAATAAGTTTTTCCATAGAATTAGTTGTGGTTATTATGAAAAGCAATATAGTTGAATTCGCAACGAACAAACTAGAAACTCAAAAAAAAAACGGAACCTTAACTCACCTTTCCGAATGTTCTCAGGAACTCGAGGCAACGGCGATTAAATTCCTCCGGTTTTTCGAGGCTTACAAGGTGCCCACACCGTTGCACCACCTCGAGGCTTATAGCCTGAAACCGATTCGCGTACATCATGGAAGGTTTTAGGAAGAGATGGTCTTGGCCGCCGACCATGATGAGCATGGGAATGTGAGGCTGGAAACTGAAGAGTTTTCGCAAGGTATCATCCAAGTACTTCCCATACATAGCGGTCCATTTCCGGTATTCCATTAGGCTCAAAAATTTGGATTCTCGAACGAAAATCTCTCTTGATTTTTTGTGGTTTTTCCGCGGTAATACGACTTTAGCCATAAGGCTATAAAAATTACGAAAGCCAATAATCTTAGCAATAAAAAGCCCTGAGCGAGCAAGCATACGGAGCTTAACGCTCAACGACACAATTGGCCCGGCAAACAGCAGAGCTGAAATTCCATGCGGACGCAGCGCATACATCTGCATAGCGATGATACTTCCCAAAGACACAGCTACAAGATGAATAGGCTGCTGCGTATGTATATCGACGACTTCCCAGATGCGCATTGAAATCCATTCGAAATCATATTTTTCCTGGTCGCGTGTCGCTTCTGCCGAACCAGCATGACCAGGCAAGTCTATGATGAGAAGATGATAATGCCTTCCAAATTCCTCCACCTGTTTGCGCCAAGTGCGAGTGCTCCCCCCTGCTCCGTGTACCATAAGCACCCAAGATGCATCAGGATTTAAACAGCGATGTATTTCGTGGTGTAATTGCACTATCTATTGTATGTGTAAAACCCTGTCGGCAGATTGATATCCGTTTAATTCGGATTCAATCGTTGCTCGCTTTGTTTTTTTGGAGGCTGGTAGTTTGGGTTTTGGGGAATGTCCGGGCTGTAGCCAAACAGTCGGTTGTCTTTGATTATGGTATCTACATAGGTTGGAACCAATTCCTCCCAACCCGAGTACCCATTTTGAATCATATCTAGTGCGTCTTTCGAATACACATCCAATACTTCCGGGTTGTAATCCGAGATATCGACCAACCGCTTGTTGTATATCAAATAGTCATAAAGCGGTTTAAGGCGCGGATGCACAGGACAATTCTTCGTAGTGAGCAATTTCCCTGTCTCGGCATCCTTGAAGGGATACACATAAATCTTCAAATCTCTACTAAACAATATCCCAAACGCTTCGAGTATACCACCATTCAAGTCGCGGTAATACTTCTCGTCGAAGAGTTCCATAATCATGTTGGTACCCACGATGATTCCCATGCGCCGGCTTGTGTGTTTGCTAAAAAACTCAACCAACTTGTAATACTTCGAGTAATTTGAAATCAACACCGTTTGGCCGAGTGAGCAAAGAATCTCGGCACGATGAAGAAAATCCTGTTCATCGATATCACCCTGAGCACGCAGATTATTGAGCGTAATTTCAAAGAGTACTTGCACATTGCTATGATCGACATTATACTCCTTTTCGAAGAGCTTGAAGCCCTTCATAATCATATCGATGTTCACCTTGGTGACGGGGCGGAAACTGCCGCGTAGCGCCAGGATATTCTTTTTGTATAGTATATCTGCTGCTTGAATGTTTTCGCCATCGGGAGAAAAAATTACGGCATCAGTCATTCCGTTTTTCACCAAATGCAGTGAAAGCAAACGGTTATCGACATGGTCGAAATCTGGACCGCTCATTTCCACCATGTCAATCTCGACTTGGTCTCTGCTCAAGTTATCATACAGCGACAAGAGGAGTTCTTTGGGCTTGGCATAAAAAAAGTAGCATCCGTACAGCAGGTTTACACCGAGCAACCCAACGGATGCTTGCTGAGCGAGAGCATCCATCTCGTGCAGGCGCATGTGCAAAATGACCATGTTGGGTGCTTTGTCAGGCGCCGTCTGAAACTTCAGGCCCATCCAACCATGGCCGTGAACCGTTTTTTGATAATTAATAGTGGCTACTGTATCGGCGAATGCGAAAAACTTCTTCGACGCATGTTCACTTCTCTTCAGCCGCTCTTCCATGAGGCGATACTCATGATTGAGCATGTGCACAAGCCTTGGCTTGCAGACGTATCTCCCGTTCTCTTCTTTCCCGTAGATAGCATCGCTGAAGTCCTTATCGTAGGCGCTCATCGCCTTGGCGATTGTGCCGCTTGCCCCACCCGCTCGAAAGAAATGACGCACTACTTCTTGTCCTGCCCCAATTTCAGCAAATGTGCCGTAAATCTCTGGGTTGAGGTTTACGCGTAATGCCTTTTGACTGGCAGAGAGTATGACGTGTTCGAGTTCCAAGTATTTTTTAATTACAAGAGTGACAAAAGTAGCGGAAAGCCAAGGAGTATGACTCAACATTTTACCAAACATAACCAAAGAGCAATAGCGTTCCATGGATCTCCCTGGTGTAATTTCGCCCGCATGATCATCACCTTTCTAGGCACGGGCACATCCCAAGGCGTTCCCCTTATCGCCTGTTCGTGCGCGGTATGCTCCTCGGCCGATGTGCGTGATAGCAGACTGAGAAGTTCCGTGATGATTTCCGAAAAAGGAAGTAACTACATAATTGATACAGGTCCCGATTTTCGTCAGCAGATGTTGCGCGAAGAGGTAAAGTCTATTGAGGGTATTTTGTTTACACATGAACACAAAGACCACATCGCAGGGCTCGATGATGTGCGGGCCTATAACTACATCAACAATTGGCGTGCGCAGGTGTACTGCACCGAGCAGGTGGCCGATGCGCTTAAGCGGGAGTTTGCCTATGCTTTCTCCGACAAGAAATACCCGGGTGTTCCGGAGATCGATCTCAACATCATCGATGACCGCCCATTCGTTGTGGGCGACCTTCAATTTCAGCCCGTTCAGGTGTATCACTTTCGGCTGCCTGTGTTGGGATTTCGAGTTGGAAATTTTGCCTACATCACTGACGCCAATGTGATACCCGAAGAGGAGTACGCGAAGCTTCAAGGCCTTGAGGTAGTTGTCTTGAATGCGCTTCGAAGGGAAAAACACCCTTCACATTTTACGCTTGAGGAGGCCATCAAAATAGGTGAGCGAATAGGAGCTCGACAAACGTGGTTTACGCACATTAGTCACCAATTGGGATTACATGAAGAGGTTGAACAGGAATTGCCCCCGGGGATGCACCTTGCATTCGATGGCCTTAAACTGGAGGTTATGCTATGATGTCCGGATTACTCTACTGGCTCGTCATAAAACCCATCAGCTTGCTGCCCTACCCCGTGCTGTATGCGTTTTCAGATTTTTTCTATGTCATTCTTTACCATTTGGTAGGGTACCGCAAAAAAGTGGTACGGGGCAATTTGATGCAGTCATTTCCACAAAAAACAAGGTTGGAGCGCAGCACCATTGAAAAGGCTTTTTACCGTCATTTTTGTGACTTGGTGCTTGAAAGTCTGAAAAACTTTAGTATCGGGGAAAACGACATCCGCAAACGATTTACACATCGAGGCACTGAGATACTTGACCGTTTGCATTCGCAAGGCAAAAGTGCAATACTCGTGGGTGGACATTATGGCAATTGGGAGCTTTGGGCGGTTTCAGCCCCTCCTCATTTCAGACATAAACTAATGGCAATTTACAAGCGGTTGAGCAATCCATTTTTCGATAAAAAGATGAGGCAAACACGCGGTCGTTTTGGACTCGAGCTTGTTTCGACGAGAGAAACTGCCACATGGCTAAAAGAGCACCAAGCTGAGCTTTTCATGAGTGTTTTCGCCATTGACCAATCCCCCAGCAACCCACACAAGGCACATTGGATAGACTTTATGGGGCAAGAAACCGCAGCCTTATTTGGTACAGAGAAGTATGCGAAAGAATTCAATTTACCCATTGTGTTTGGACACCTTCGTAAAGACAGCCGTGGCATGTACTCCATCGATTATGAGTTGTTTACGGAAAACCCGAGAGATTTTCCTCATGGCGAACTCACTCAGCAACTGAACAAAATACTTGAGACCGACATTCAAAAAGATCCGCGCTATTGGCTGTGGACGCACAAAAGGTGGAAGCACAGACGCCCTACAGACTAAAAAGCAGATTTTTTTTTTCGATCACGAGATTATCGAAAGGAGAAATGTTGTAAGTTTGCGCCCCCTTGGGGATTTTTCAATTTAAACGAACGTATCATGAACCGTATAAAAGAACTCGAAAAAAAGCTAAACCCTTCGAAAGAACTTCCAACCTTCGCTGCGGGAGACACAATCACTGTTAGCTACAAAATTGTGGAAGGCACCAAAGAGCGTGTCCAGGAGTTCGCAGGAGTAGTTATACAACGGAGAGGAACGGCTGCAACTGCAACCTTTACTGTACGCAAAATTAGCGGTGGTGTTGGCGTAGAGCGTATCTTCCCTGTTTCCTCACCTTTCATTGAAAACATTGCAGTAAACAAGCGTGGTAAAGTTCGTCGTGCACGTATATTCTACTTACGTGGGTTGACGGGTAAAGCTAGTCGCATCCAAGAGCGAAAGCGCTTTGTGCCTGTAGCTGCAAAAAAATAATACCGTAATCGGTTATTTGTGAAATAAAAAAGGCGGGTTTTCCCGCCTTTTCTTATGCCATACACATTGACTGCGGCATCATGATAACTCATCACCAACGTCGCCAACGTCACAAGCTTCTGCCATGTTCTCAACCACAAAACCACTAACCCATGAGAAACATGATATTCGATATAGAAAACCTTGATTGTGTTGGATGCTGTAATAGTGTTCGTCATGTTTTACTTCATCAGCACTAGGAATAAAAGCTGAGGCGCATCAACGCGATAGCTGACAGTTGCCTGAAGAGCGTATGTTCTTACGATTAGGAGCGCGCATTTGTCGAACAACGCTCATCACTACATTTGCTCTATGACTGTAGATAAAAACATCGAGCTCGCCCAATTGCAGGCCGAGATTGGCAAATACATTGGATTAGGACAACACAGTCTCGTCTTTCAATTCGAAGATGCTCTTTCTGGTCTATTGCTGCGTTTGATAACGATAAGCCCAATGCACAACCAGAGTTTTCTTTTTCACACCTGCACGGGCGAAACCAAGACCGATGCATTAAAGCAAATGCTCGAGTATGTGAAAAGCTACAAAGAAGAGGAGAGCAGTTTTACGATACAATGGATGCTTAAAGGCGAAAACGTGCTGCACACCTCCTACTTCCGCGCTAAGAATATCTTGGGTGGCCTCGACAAACTGTATTTCGACCGCGACCCCAACAGCATCACAGTATTCAGTGTGATGATGAATCCTATTTCTTGATTGTCGACCTACCGCACCATTTCTGCCCCTACTACCTCTCAATACCGTGTATTGGGCAGCCGACATATCGGTTATGCTTTCCCCGTTCGTTTGGAAGAAGAGGTCAAGGCGAAGATTGACGCCTTATGGAAGGAGCATCACAACGCGACTCATATTTGCTATGCGTGGCGCTTGGGCTGGGACTATGGTGCGCACAGAATCAACGACGACGGTGAGCCTTCCGGTACTTCCGGAAAACCAATCTATGGGCAAATACAGTCGGCTGAGTTGACCAATATTCTCATTGCTGTTGTGCGCTATTACGGCGGCACAAAACTCGGCACAGGAGGACTTATCGACGCCTACAAGAGCGCAGCAAAACTCTGTATAGAAGCCGCCCATATAGAAGTGCGCTCCGTGAAAGATCGTTACCGTATCACTTTTGGGTATGGAGATATGCCCTCTATTATGAAAGTACTGAAAGACCTTGATATGGAAAAAAACACAATGATCACAGAAGTCGAGTGCGTATTAGACTTTAGCCTGGCCATGACGCAATCGGAGGCACTGCTCCATGCGTTAGAGCATTGGTCGACCGCAGAACTTGTACATTTAGGGCGAACTTAATTTTTTCATTAATGAAGCCAATATTCTACAGCTTAGTTGCGCTCCTGCTTTTGGCATGCCAAACAAGTACACTACCGCTGGATAAGACCGAGGCGTTACGCTCCATTCAACAGGTGATGGACGAGCAACAACAAGCGTGGAATAGCGGAGATATTGAGGGTTTCATGAAAGGCTATTGGGCAAGCGACTCATTGCGCTTTATTGGAAAACGCGGCATCACGTATGGCTGGAAATCCACACTCGACAACTACAAAAAAAGCTACCCAAGCAACGCAGCGATGGGCCGTTTACAGTTCTCCAATCTTAGCGTGGAACTCACGGGCGATTCCTCTGCCTATGTGATTGGCAAGTGGGAATTATTTCGGGCAAATGATACACTTTCAGGGCATTACAGTCTGCTTTGGAAATGCATAAACAAACACTGGCTCATAGCCGCTGATCATTCCAGTTAACGCAATACTTTTCCTATGGCAACAACCCCTCTCACTTTTATTATACTCGCCGCCACCATCATCATTTCATGGCGGGCGATGGAACAATCGTCTCTGTTTGAGAAACTCCTTCACAATCCTTACCGAGTGAAGCACCAAAAGCAATACTATCGGCTATTCTCGCACCTACTTGTGCATGCCGATGTGATGCACCTGGCGCTAAACATGTTTGTTTTTTACTCCTTTGGGCGCGTGCTGGAATCGATATTCAAAGCAACTTGGGGCGTTCAACAAGGCGGGTTGCTTTTCATTGCCCTTTATGTGCTCGGTGGTGTGGCTGCCACGTTGCCGTCTATGCGAAAGCACGCCGACAATTATGGCTACAACTCCGTGGGAGCGAGCGGTGGCGTAAGTGCTTTGCTGATGGCCTACATGATCTTATTTCCCTTGAATGAAATTGCCTTTTTCTTTATACCCATGCCCGCGTTTATTGGTGTATTCGTTTTCTTTTTACTCGAACATTTTATGAAGCGCAACGTGCGCTCCAACATTGCTCACGACGCTCACATTTGGGGAGCGTTATTTGGGATAGCATTTGTGGCCCTTGTGGTGCCATCATCCATACCGCGATTTGTTACTCAGGTGCTAGGCTCGTTTCTTTAAGCGATTTGGCTTTGGACCTACATGCACCCAATGCCTAGACCGTATATTTGCGGCCTAAAAAATTTTCTCAATGAAAGAAGTTTTCGTAGTTGCCGCCGTGCGTACTCCGCTAGGAAGTTTTGGCGGGTCTTTAGCCTCCGTTTCTGCCACCAAATTGGGCGCTGCAGCAATCAAAGGAGCAATGGATCGTATTCAACTTGATCCGAGTGAAGTAAACGAAGTTATCATGGGATGTGTGCTGCAAGCCAATCTTGGCCAGGCACCCGCCCGACAGGCGGCTAAGTTTGCCGGACTGCCCGATGGCGTTGCGTGCACAACAGTAAATAAAGTGTGTGCCTCGGGCATGAAAGCCATCATGCAAGGTGCGCAAAGCATTCTGCTCGGAGACGCAGACGTGGTGGTTGCAGGCGGCATGGAAAACATGAGTCAGGTACCCTTCTATTCTGAGCACCTGCGCTGGGGAAACAAATATGGAAACGTAAGTATGATTGATGGTTTGGCTAAAGATGGTCTTACCGATGTATACCACAACTACGCCATGGGCGTGGCTGCCGACATGTGCGCGACTGAGTGCAACATTTCGCGTGAAGACCAAGATGCCTTTGCTATTGAGAGCTACAAGCGCTCTGCATCCGCCTGGGCTGAAGGCAAATTCAGCGCGGAGGTTATACCTGTGCAAATAACCGGTCGCAAAGGAGATGTTGTCACCTTCAGTGAAGACGAAGAATTTAAGAATGTCAATTTTGATAAAGTCGCTGGCCTTCGCGCAGCGTTCACAAAAGAGGGCACGGTGACAGCCGCCAACGCGAGCACTATGAACGACGGTGCCGCTGCCCTTATCCTCATGAGTGGAGAAAAAATGAAAGCCCTTGGATTGAAGCCATTGGCAAAAATACGTGGGTATGCAGATGCAGAACAAGCACCAGAGTGGTTCACCACTACTCCATCGCTGGCCCTTCCCAAGGCTGTGGCAAAGGCAGGTCTGAGCATGAGTGATCTGGATTTTGTAGAGCTCAACGAAGCCTTCTCCGTTGTGGGTCTGGTGAACATACAGAAGATGGGGCTCGATGCTTCGAAGGTGAACGTCAACGGCGGCGCTGTATCCCTCGGACATCCACTGGGCTGTTCAGGTGCGCGTATCCTTGTGACTCTCATCCATGTGTTGGCTCAAAACAACGCCAAGATCGGTGGTGCGGGTATCTGTAACGGCGGCGGTGGAGCCAGTGCAGTGGTGGTGGAGCGTGTGTAATTTAGGTGGGGCGTCGATTTAAAAAAAAGATATCGAGGGATAATGCATTAATCATCGTCTTAATTCTAAACAAGAACATGGATAACATCATTTTGCACCCGCGACAATCGTACGATGTGATTCGATACCTCTCTCATAGCTTCCTAACCCTATTTTTTTTACTTGCCACCCTATGCAGCGGAGCTCAGAACTACTCCATTAGCGGCACAGTAAAAGATGCCAGCAACGGTGAAGACCTTATTGGTGTCCTCATTGGCATATCTGAAATGCCCGGCGTAGGAACAGCTACCAACAGTTATGGCTTTTACTCGCTGACGCTGCCCGAAGGAAATTATACGATTATCTTTCAATCGCTAGGCTACCAAACGCGCAAGGAGCGCATCGAACTCAAAGGCAATCTATCCCTCAAAGCTGAATTGAAATCGGCCGAGAGCGAGTTGAGCGAGGTGCAAATCACTGATGTGCGCACCAATGACAATGTGCGCAAGAATGAGATGGGCGTGATGAAGATTGATCCAAAAGCCGTGGAATCCGTTCCGGTGCTTTTTGGCGAGCGCGACATCATCAAGATTTTCCAGATGACACCCGGCGTGAAGAGCGCGGGTGAAGGCAACGCGGGATTTTTTGTGCGCGGTGGGAGCGCTGATCAGAATCTTATATTGCTTGATGAGGCCCCAGTTTACAACGCCTCTCACCTACTCGGTTTTTTCTCCGTATTCAACTCCGACGCACTCAAAGATGTGACCCTCTACAAGGGCGGCATGCCTGCGGAATATGGCGGACGTTCCTCGTCGGTGATGGACATAAAGATGAAAGACGGTAACGCTAAGTCCTTTGGTGCACAGGGCGGCATTGGCATCATTGCCTCCCGCCTCACTATCGAAGCGCCGATTGTGAAAGACCGCGGCTCGTTCATCGTGTCAGGCCGACGCACTTATGCCGATATGTTTCTGAAGCTATCCAAAGACACCGTAACCAAAGAGTCGAGCCTGTATTTCTATGACCTCAACATGAAGGCCAATTACCGCATCAACGATAAGAACCGCATCTACCTTTCGGGCTACTTCGGCCGCGATAACTTCGGACTATCCGATATTTTCGGGTTTGATTGGGGAAACAAAACGGGCACCCTGCGTTTCAACCACATCTTCAACAACCGCTTGTTTTCCAATACGTCTATCATCTACAGTGACTACAGTTATAGGTTTTCATTCAGCCCGAGCGGCAGTGAAATCAAGTTTTCATCTTCCATACAAGACGTGAACGTAAAGCAGGATTTTTCCTTTTTCCCCAATCCCAACCACAAAATCAAATTCGGGTTGAATGCGATTCACCACACGTTTGTACCCGGCGAGATTACCAGTGATATCGCATCTTTTAGCGACCTCAAACTGACCAACAAATTCGCTCTGGAGAATGCCGTTTACTTGCAAGACGACATGAGTATAAATGAACGCCTTGGCCTGCAATACGGACTGCGTTATTCCTTCTTCGATTATATGGGTGAAGGCACTGCCTACACTTTCGACGATGAGGGAAATGTGCTTACCTCAACCGATTATGCGCAATGGCAAACCATCAAAACCTATGGGGGCTTCGAACCCAGATTGGCGTTGCGTTATGACCTCGAGAAGAATAGTTCGATAAAGGCATCTTACAACCGTTCGTTGCAATACCTGCATTTGCTCTCAAATTCTACGTCTTCGCAGCCTACCGATATTTGGGTTCCAAGCAGCAACAACATTAAGCCGCAAACGAGCAACCAAGCCTCTGTTGGGTATTTCCGCAACTTCAAAGACAATACCTATGAATTGAGTTTAGAAACGTATTACAAGACCATGAAGAACGCCATCGACTATAGGAATGGCGCAAATTTGTTTTTCAACGACCAAGCCGAGGGCGAATTGGTGTTTGGCAAGGGGCGGGCCTATGGTGTGGAGTTATTGTTTCGCCGGCAAACCGGCAAGCTCACCGGTTGGGTGAGCTATACCTGGTCGCGTTCGTTGCGCACTTTCGACCAGATCAATAGCGGCTCAGAATACCCGGCCAAGCAAGATCGCATTCATGATATAGCCATTGTGGCCATGTATAAGATCAATGATCGGGTGAATGTCTCTGCCAATTGGATTTACTATACAGGCGCAGCGGTAACGTTCCCCTCGGGAAAATATGAAATTGAAGGTATAACAGTGCCTCTTTACACGGAACGCAACGGGTACCGTATGCCTCAATATCACCGCTTGGATGTGGGCGTAACAATAGATGCCAAAACCAAGAACCCCAAGTTTGAATCGTCTTGGAATTTCTCGGTTTACAACGCTTATGCACGACGCAACGCTTACGCCATCACGTTTCAGGGGAACATAGACAATCCTGAGCAAACCGAAGCAGTGCGCACTACCCTATTTCGCATTGTGCCATCGATTACTTACAACTTCAAATTCTAAGCGCATGAGAAACGTTCAACAACTGGTGTTGCTCGCGATGACGACCATTGTATTGGGATCGTGTCAGGACGTAATCGACATCGATTTGCGCGACGCCGACCGCAAGTATGTCATTGAAGGCAAGGTGGTGCAAGGCGTCGACAGCGTGATGGTTCGCGTGTCGCGCACCACCAGTTTCTTCGAAACAACAGGCCCCGAGGCCATTACCGATGCAGAGTTAGTGCTCACCCTGCCCGATGGCAGCGAACGCGTGCTCGAGCACGTATCGGACGGGTATTACAAAGCATTGGGCATCGATGCCCAACCCAACGCCATGTATAGACTTTCGGTAAGCGCAGGTGGCGAAACGTTCACTGCCACCACGTTTATGCCAGAGGCGGTTGCGATTGACTCCTTGAGCTACCGTCCGGAGCAAAATCTATTTGGTCCACCACCCGAAGGCCCGCCCAAGTTCAATGTGTTTTTGAACTTCCAGGACCCCCAATCGCGCAATTATTATAGAGCCGTATACGAGCGCAATGGCAATGAGCAGGACAACCTTGGCGACATCCAGCTCTTCGACGACGAGCTCACCAACGGCAACTACATCGAGATTCCCATTTTCAATCAGAACTACCGTATGGGCGACACCGCCTATGTGGCACTGCTCACGATGGATTCCGATGTGTATACCTTCTTAGAAACCTTCACATCGGCTGCATCGGCCGATGCTGGCAGTCCATTTTCAGCCGCTCCAGACAACCCCATCAGCAACATTGAAGGCGGGGCATTGGGCGTGTTTGCCGCCTATGCCAGAACAGAAAGGGTTGTGGTGATTGGAGAGTAATAGCGCTGGGCTACTTTGTTTTTCCGCAGTTTCCGCACTTGCCATTCTTTGCAGACCATTGGCCATAGAACACTTTCGCCACATAAAGAGCGGCGAGTAGGACCACACAACTAACAAGCATTCGTTGCATCAACTGAATAAATTAAAGGTGATGAATGCAGCCCCATAGGCCAAAACGCCCATATACAACAACTGGATTAGCGGCCATTTCCACGACTTAGTCTCCCGACGTACCACGGCAAAAGTCGCCATGCACTGCATCGCGTACACATAAAAAACCATGAGAGAAAGACCAGAGGCCACCGTATAAATAGGTGCTCCACTTTCCTCCCAGCGTTCATCGCGAAGCCGATCGATCAAAGCCGCATTCTCCTCAAAATCCTCTCCCACACTGTATATAGTGGCCATACTTCCCACAAACACTTCGCGCGCTGCAAAGGAGGTAATGAGCGAAATACCCATTTTCCAGTCGTAGCCCAACGGTTTTATCGCGGGTTCAATCCAATGTCCCAGTATACCGATATACGAATTTTCCAAGCGCGCCGCAGCCAAGCGCTGGTCAACATCATCAGTTGAAGTACTGACCAGAATCTGCTGTTCCGCATGCTGAATACGTTCAGATGGGCCATAGCTGGCCAAAGCCCATAGCAAGATGGAAATTGCGACGATTACACGACCAGCATCCCACGCAAAAATGCGCACCTTCTCGAGCAGGTTGATACCAACCTCTTTCCACCTTGGCCATTTGTATGCAGGCATTTCAAGTATAAGAAAACTGGGCTCACCTGTTTTCACAAACCGTTTCATTACCCAAGCCACAGCCAGTGCTGAAAACAATCCCAAGGCATACAACCCCAACAAAACCAAACCCTGCATATCTATAACACCCCAAATCCTTTGGTCTGGAATAACCAGTGCAATTAGAAGCGTGTATACCGGAATGCGCGCCGAACAACTCATAAGGGGCGCTACCATGATGGTCACGATACGGTCTTTCCATGAAGAAATTGTGCGGGTTGCCATAACCCCGGGTATGGCGCATGCCACACTCGACATCAGTGGCACTACACTTTTTCCACTCAACCCGAAAGGGCGTACAAGTCTGTCCATCAGAAAAACAACACGCGCCATATAACCCGACTCTTCTAGGATAGAAAGGAAGAAAAAAAGAATGGCTATTTGAGGCAAAAAAACCAACACGCCTCCGATTCCGGGTATCAAGCCCTCAGCAATTAGATTCGTGAACACACCTTGGGGCAGGGATTCCATAACTAGAGCCGATAATTGTAGAAACCAACCATCGATAAGATCCATCGGAATGGCGGCCAATTGAAAGATAAATTGAAAGATCAAGAGTAAAACAGCCAAAAAAATTCCGTAGCCCCAAACGCGGTGCACAAGTATCGCGTCTAGCGCTCGCGTAGCGCTTTTCTTTGTTTGTGGGGCAACACGCACCACACCAATAAGCAATTGACCAATGGCGCGCAAGCGCATCTCGGCATCAACACCTTGAGCTTTAAGATCATTGCTTAACTGTGCTAGAGGGGTATCTGAAAAACGATTGGCAGGCCCATTTTTTCCCAACAGAGTTATTTGTGCTTTTAAACGCTCCACGCCTTCACCTGTGCGAGCATTTATGGAGACAATCGGGGTTCCACCCAGTCGTTTCGACAACAATTGCTTGTCGATCTGAGTGCCTCGTGCCCGATTTACATCGTCCATGGTAAGCACAAGCAACGTGGGGATGCCCATATCATGCACTTGTGTGTAGAGCAATAGATTGCGTTCAAGGTTGGTCGCATCGGCCATAACTACGATAGCCTCTGGAAAATCGGGATGTGCCTTGTCGGAGAGGATTTCCATAACCACGCGTTCATCATTTGAACGAGGAAAGACACTGTAAACACCGGGTAAATCGAGAATGTGAACGGTCTCATTGGCACTGACCTTACACTCACCCCATTTCTTATCAAGCGTAATTCCCGGGTAATTACCCACATGCTGTCGTAGACCGGTGAGGTGATTGAACAGTGAGCTCTTCCCGGTATTGGGGTTTCCTATGAGTGCTATTTTACGATTCTTTATCACGCAGATTTTTCATCCTCTACCACTACCATCTCCGCTTCATCGAGGCGCAACGAAAGCACTGATGTACCAAGGTCAATAGCCATCGGACCATTGAATGGAGCGCGAAAGAGAACGGCTACTTTGCAGCCCTTAAACAAACCCATTTCAACTAGTTTAGGCGCCAACATACCTTCCCGAATTGCCACGACGGTAGCTATTGAGCGCGAAGGCAAAGAGGCGAGTGACTTCATGGGGCATTAAATGAGGTTGCAAGATGCAACCAAAGGCCGTTTTCACAGCATACCTCTATCGGGGTATATCGCTAGAAAATCACCATTCGTGTTGTACCTTCGCGGCCGCAAAAATCACAGGTCCATGCTCAACGTTTCCAATGTATCGCTTCGCTATGGCAAGCGCACTCTATTCGACGAAGTAAACATTAAGTTCACTCACGGCAATTGCTACGGTGTTATTGGTGCCAACGGCGCTGGCAAGTCGACACTCTTGAAAATCCTATCAGGAGAGATTGATCCAATGACGGGCGACATTCACATGGGACCAGGGGAACGCATGAGCGTCCTCAAACAAAACCACTTCGAGTTTGATGCCTACACTGTTCTTAATGCTGTGCTGACAGGCAACAAGAAGCTTTGGAGTCTGATGCAGGAGAAAGATGCGCTGTATGCCAAAGCGGACTTCACGGATAAAGACGGGGAGAAAGCTGCGGATCTAGAAACGGTATTTGCAGAAATGGAAGGATGGAATGCGGAAAGTGATGCCGCCAATCTTTTGAGTGGGTTAGGTGTGAAAGAGGAGTTTCACCACACACCAATGAGTGAACTGAGTGGTAAAGACAAAGTGCGTGTATTGCTTGCGCAAGCGCTTTTTGGCAATCCAGAGATATTGTTGCTCGATGAGCCTACCAACGACTTGGACGTAGAAACCATCAACTGGTTGGAAAACTTCCTCGCTGATTTTCAGAATACCGTCATCGTCGTATCACACGACCGTCACTTTTTAGATTCTGTGTGCACACACGTTGTGGATATAGACTTTAGTAAAGTTCAGCTCTACCCTGGCAATTACACGTTTTGGTATGAGTCGAGTCAACTGGCGCTTCGCCAACGTTCCGATCAAAATAAAAAGATGGAAGACAAGCGCAAAGAGTTGCAAGATTTCGTGGAGCGTTTCAGTGCCAACGCCTCCAAATCGCGCCAGGCAACCAGCCGCAAGAAGTTACTAGACAAACTCGTGATCGAAAACATTCAACCGTCTACACGCAAATACCCGGGCATCATTTTCCGTCCAGACCGCGATTGTGGTGATCAGATTTTGAACATCGAAAACCTCTCGAAACACTCGCCAGAAGGACAACTACTTTTCTCCAATGTTTCATTTACGTTGTTAAAAGGAGACAAAGTCGCAATACTATCACGCGAGCACAGCGCCATAACAGCTTTCATGGACATCATTGCCGGAGAAGCTAAGGCCGACAGCGGCGTGGTAGAATGGGGTAGCACCATTACAACGGCCTATCTGCCAAACGAAAACAACTCCTATTTCAAGCTCGACGACAACCTCATAGATTGGCTCCGCCAGTACTCGCGAGACAAAGACGAGACCTATGTGCGTGGCTTCTTGGGCAAAATGCTCTTCAGTGGTGAAGAAGTGCTCAAAAAATGCAATGTGCTTAGCGGAGGAGAGAAAGTGCGCTGCATGATTTCACGCATGATGCTCAATGGAGCCAACTGTCTTCTACTCGACGAGCCTACCAACCACCTCGACCTTGAATCCATTACTGCATTTAACAATGCTATGAAAGATTGGAAACATGCGGCGCTATTCACCTCCCATGACCATGAGTTTGTGCATACCGTAGCCAATCGAATCATCGAGATTACCCCAAGCGGCATCATCGATAAGCGCATGAGTTATGATGAGTACTTGGCCGATAAGCAGATCAAGGCACAACGCGAGGGCATGTATACCGATGCATCGGTGTTGAGGTAGATTCAACACAACCCACGCTCGTAGCCTTACCTCGGAGCGATGAAAATCCGTTGAACTCAACCCGCATCTTGTGTGGGCTTTCGCCTCTCTTTTGCAAAGCCCTTGTGCATATTCCGTTGTAAAACTTTAACCTACCTCTCCAAGAATACACACCGAAATTCGTTAGCATTGCTACTGAAACATTGCAACGAATTACCGGCTATGCCATTCAACAAAATCTTTATAGTGTGTGCCTTGATGCTTTGTGCATCAATGGGTATTGCTCAGAAATTTGACAAATTCACTCGCTCGGAGGTCGCCTGTGCAGAGCAGCTCCTCGACCTCTTCGAGTCGGCGCGTCAAGATCGGGGCAAAGAAATCATCGAAGGACAATTTGGACCTGTATGGCTGCAGGCCTCTTCCTTCACACCCGAACAGCGCGAGCAGGTGTACTCAATGCTCGATGCATTATTGAAAAACAAGAACAAGGTCTTCCCCGATTTTCATGAATACATCAAAGCGCTCACGGCTTTTCCAACCTCGGGTAAAACAACTGCTGATTTCATGCAATGGCACGACGTTCTGATGCGAGTAATTGTAGACAAAAAAAACAAGAAGTTCACCTCTGAACTACTGGAATGCTCTGCGTTACTTTTTCGAGACCACAGTTTTTTTCAAAACGAAGTTATTCATTGGCAAAGCAGCACAAACGATTTTCACTTTGAGTTCGACTCGTTACCAGCCATTGTCTTCAACACCATGAACTTGCGTTGCTACAGCAAAGGCGATAGCAGTATCATTTTCAATACCTCGGGTGTCTACTTTCCGGGCAACCAACGTTTCATAGGAAAGTCTGGTAAAGTGACCTGGGAACGCGCTGGTTTTGATGCTACAAAAACCTATGCTGAGCTTGCCGATTATTTCATTCGAGTGAAAAGCAGCACATACAGTGCTGACTCGGTAATCTTCCATACCGATTTTTTTCAGCAAGCATTGCAAGGCCGACTCACAGATAAAATTCTTGCCGACAAAAGCACCGAAACCGCTACCTACCCTCGTTTCGAGTCTTATTTCAAGCGACTTCAGATACAGAACATCGATAAAAACATGGACTACGATGGTGGTTTTACCATGGCAGGCACACAACTCATTGGCAGTGGTTCGCCCGAAGAACCAGCGACCATAACGATTTACCGCGACAACAAAAAATTCTTCACCGCCCAAAGCCTTGAGTTTGCCATCAAGCCAGACCGCATCAACACGGCACATGCACGCATCTTATTTGTAATAGACGAAGATTCCATCACGCACCCCGACATCAACTTCTCTTACGATCGCAAGGCACGTCGACTCGTTTTATTAAGAAGTGATGAGGGCATTTCTAAGTCGCCCTTCCAAAACACTTACCACAATGTGGACATGTATTTTGAAGCACTCACATGGAATATGGATGACCCAACGCTGAAAATGGGGGCTCTCGAAGGGGGCATGCAACGCTACGCTGCTTTTGAATCGAATACCTATTTCAAGAAAAAGCGTTACGATGCCATGATGGGGATATCCTTTTCCCACCCTTTGTACGAATTAAAACAGTATGCAGATCATGTCAAAAGCAATGCATTCTCGGCGCACGAGTTGGCTGTATACCACAAATACAGCGAAGAGCAAGTAAACACCATTCTCATTGACTTAAACAACAAAGGCTTCATCGATTATGACGTTAATACGCACGACATTCTAGTGCGTCCCAAGTTGTATTGGTACATCGAAAACAACATCGGTAAACGGGACTACGATGTCTTACAATTCAGCACGCAAGTTGAGTCGGGGCACAACGGACAACTCAGTCTGCTCAACTATGACCTTATGCTGAAGGGGGTCGACAATTTTCAGCTATCCGATTCACAGCAGGTGAACATCATTCCACTCAATAAAGAGGTCGTGCTGAAGAAGAACCGTGACTTCATTTTTGGAGGGCGTGTCAACGCGGGTAACTTCGAATTCAACGGACCAGAGTATTTCTTTTCGTATGAAAAGTTTCAGCTCGACTTAATTCAGGTCGACTCATGCCGCATTTATGTTGAGGATGAATCTGTAGAGCGTAACCAATTCGGGCAACTGCAAAAAACCCGTGTCAAGAGTGTCATTCGAGATGTGTCGGGCTACCTCAAAGTAGATGCCCCCACCAACAAAGGAGGCTTCCATAGTCGCACCTATCCGCAATACCCAATTTTCACTTGCACAAAAACATCTTTTGTTTACTGGAGCGACCCAGCCATTCAACAAGGTGTGTACAAAAAAGACAAGTTTTTTTATCAGTTACAGCCATTCACCATTGACTCTCTCGACAACTTCAGCAAGAAAGATCTGCGTTTTGAGGGCACGTTGGTGAGCGGAGGCATCTTCCCCGACATCACTGAGCCCTTGGTGCTCATGGAAGACAACTCACTTGGTTTTACACGCAAAACGGGCGCCGACCTTCCCTCCTATGGCGGCAAAGCCAAGGTTACCGCTGAGTTGAAACTGGATTACTCCGGTTTGAAAGGCGGCGGCGACTTCAGCTACCTCACGGCTACGGCCTCTTCGAAAGAGTTTACTTTTTTGCCTGACTCCATGCTTGGGCGCACCTACAAATTCAACAACCGTGAACTCACCGGAAAGGTTGAAGTGCCCAAGGCGCATAGCGACTCAACACTACTTGCTTTTCAAGCCAAACGCGACAACCTCGACATTTCAAGTATCGACAAGCCTATCGATTTCTTCAACGATGAGGCGAATCTAACGGGCACATTGCACCTCAAGCCAACGGGCATGACGGGAAATGGATACATGGATTTCAGCGGGGCGAAACTCACCTCTGATCTCATGAAGTACTCGCGTAGGAAAATCCTTTCCGATACATCTTCCTTCCAAATGCGCGGTGTAGGCGAAGAGCTCGGTTCTGGGCTAGCCTTCAAAACAGACAATGTAAATGCCGATGTGGATTTCGACCGCCGAGATGGTATCTTCAAGAGCAACGGAGGCGAGACAAAGATTGAGTTCCCAACCAATCAGTACGTCTGTTACATGGACCAGTTT
Source organism: Chryseobacterium gleum (assembly GCA_945869405.1). Lineage (GTDB taxonomy): Bacteria > Bacteroidota > Bacteroidia > Flavobacteriales_D > Sanyastnellaceae > JAIBBG01. The sequence goes on from CAMBPD010000006.1 coordinate 19,866, forward strand.
ACATGGTATATGGATCGTGATGAGCTCGATCTTTCTTCCAATCGCAAACCCACAGGCGACGACCTCATGATTGATACATCAGAAGACTCTAAACGATCCAATTTTTATTCTATAGCCGAAGGGCAAGACTCGTTAAACTTTCTTTCCCCTAAAGCCAAATTTGATTTAAGGCATGGTAAGCTTTATTGCCAAAAAATCAAGTACATCATTGTGGCTGACTCAAAAATAACTCCTGACTCGGGCAAGGTTACCATTGAGCGCTTTGCGAATATGCTTCCCCTTAAACGCTCGCAAATTTTGAGCAACTATGTGACGCAGTACCATCAGATATACAATGCTGACATTAAGATAAAAGGTCGACGCGAATACAACGCATCGGGCGACATTACCTATGTAGACGAGCAAAAGAAAGAACAGGTCATTCACATGGAAGACATACAAGTAGACACTTCCTATCAAAGCGTTGGTAAGGGTAAGATAGCAGAGGGCTCGCAGTTTTTCTTGTCGCCAGCCTTCGAATACTACGGAGAGTTTGAGATGCAAGCCAACAATCGTTACCTCATTTTTGATGGTGGGGCGCGCCTACTGCACAACTGTGATTTGATGCCCGCGACCTACTTCAAGTTCCGTTCGGAAATTAATCCGGAAGAAATTTACATACCCGTTGACTCTTCTCTTCGCGACATGACCATGACCAAACTTGGCGTTGGTGTAATGATCACAGGCGATTCGCCCATGACGGTTTACCCGGCATTCTTGAGCGACATAAGGGAGAAAAGCGACCGCTCCATCATACAAGCGGAAGGTTTCTTGACGCACGAGAAATCGACCGGACGCTACCTCATAGGCCCGAAGGATAAGATTAAGCAACCCAAACTTCCTGGAAACCTGCTCGCATTGAATACTTCGAATTGCGAGATGAATGGCGATGGACGGATGGACTTTAATGTGGATTATGGTGTAATGAAATTCACCAACGTTGGGGATGTGTTCTACCGCACCAAGGAAGACGCCATAAGCACAAGTGGTGTATCGGTCATAAACTTCCCTATCGATGAGAGTTCATTGAAGAACATCTATGAGCAAATTGAAAAATGGCCAACCCTTCAACCGGTCGACATCACCCGTACGAAGTATGAAAAAAGTTTGGTGGAAATACTTGGGACAGAGAAGTCGGATAAACTTGTTTCGGAACTTGGTCTGAGCGGACAAATGAAGAAGATTCCCGACGAGCTATTGGCAACCTTCTACCTGGCCGATGTGAAGTTCAAGTGGAACCCCATCGATGAGACTTTCCAAAGCCAAGGACTCATTGGTATTGCTAGCATCGATAAGAAGCAGCTGTTCAAATACGTGAAAGGCAAAATTGAAATCGAAAAGAAACGCGGTGCAGATGTGCTACGCATGTATATAGAACTAGACCCAACCATATGGTATTATTTCGAATACAAACTTGGCATCATGAGCATTTTAAGTAGCGACAAAGAATTCGGTGCAAAAATGAGCGAGATAAAAGACGACAAGCGCCGCTTCGATGAAGGGCGCAACAAGTACGCCTACCTATTCATCAACAACAAAAAGAAGCGCGACGATTTTGTAGCTCGATTCTCCGACTTGTAAAGGGAACCCGAATGGTCTTAGGACAGGTTTCGCAAACCTGTCCATTTTTTTGTAACCTTTAGTTCTTAGCTCCCGTTCAAAGACCACATACCTAAACACTACAAGACATGAAAGCGAACGACAGAAAAGATGCTCAGTTGAACCAAGTGGCCGATTTGATGAACACACTCGCCGATATGCAACTGAAAATGTCGCGAGTGAAATCGATGTTTCCGAACTATCACCAGCAACTACAACATACATACAATCAAATCGTCACTCAAGCAAGACACAATAAAGTGTTGCCACCTTGGATGACAGCCTGATTGAACCGTCTTACACTGATAAACTAAAGTCTATATTGAAAGACCCCGACAATTGTGTCGGGGTTTTTTCATAACTAACTGTAACGTGTACTGCGCCCCTCTCGACAAAAGCCGTAGAGTGTAATCCCCAATTCCTTACAAAAATCAACCGCCAATGAAGATGGTGCGGAGACCGCCAACAGATTGGGCACACCTGCGGCGAAACACTTCACTACAATTTCATAGGACACGCGCCCACTCACCAACAAAAACTGACCCTCACTCAGAGAGTTCTTGTTGAGCAGCGCGCCGATTGCCTTGTCTACCGCATTGTGACGTCCGATATCTTCGCGTAGCACCAACATTTCGTATTCCTTACTGAAAATCGCCGCCGCATGGCTGCCTCCGCCAGAGAGATATGCGCCCTGCTTTTCCTTCATTGCGGCAAACATGCTCGTGGCGGCAGCCACATCGAGCGGCGAAGCAAGGATAGCCAATCGCCCCGCGGGCATAACCAACTCGGTCTTGCCGCAAATTCCGCAGCTCGCCACTGAGAGCAGACTGCGTTTATTCAGTTGAATAGATTGCATGTCGACCTCTTCTCCCACCACGTTCACCACAGAAATATATCCACGCGTATCGCGCTCAATGACCTCCATGTCTATGTGCCCATGTTTCTTGCGAACAACACCTTCTGTGTATAATAGCCCGCGCACCAAATCGGCTTCATCAGCAGGGGTATGCATAGTGAGTGTAAATGCCTCTCCAGCGATGTGGATGGCCAGTGGATGCTCCAATGTGAGTTCATCGCGCACCTTTTGCGATGAATCGCAAGTAAGCTTCACCCCTTCATAATATCGTGTACCAGTGGAGCTCATTATTTGTATCGGACGAGCTTGCCAGTCTTCAAATCGGACCAATAGGCTTTAAGATCGGTTTTTACTTCTTTACTCATGATGAGCAGTCCAATGATATTGGGAAATGCCATACCCAAAATCATCATATCGCTGAAGTCTACTACAGCTCCCAAACCAGCAACAGTTCCTATGACTGTGCACACCATGAAAACGATATTGAATGATTGCTTAATCCAGTTCTTTTCACCAAACAGATAGGCCCACGATTTCATGCCGTAGTAGCTCCAAGAAATCATCGTAGCGAATGCGAATAGAATAATGGCAAACATCAACACCCAATCGAACCACGGAAAAACACTAGTGAATGCTGCGTTGGTGAGTGTTGACCCTGTGAGGCCTTGTGGGTCGGCTGCATAACCAGTGAAGACAAGAACTAAAGCCGTCATCGTGCATACAATCACCGTATCAATAAACGGCTCTAGGAGCGACACCAAACCTTCGCTGATGGGACGATCGGTTTTGCTTGCGCTATGCGCAATACTGGCCGAGCCTATGCCAGCCTCATTGCTAAAGCTTGCGCGTCGAAAGCCCATCATCATCACACCGATAAAGCCACCTTTCATAGCATCTGGGTGAAACGCCCCGTTCCATATCTGCGTAAAGGCAGCACCGATATTGCCCACATTGGCGCCAATAATTAGCAATGAAAACAAACAGTAAACGACCACCATGAACGGCACTATTTTATCCGTTACACGAGCGATACTCTTGATGCCTCCCATGATTACCAGACCAACGGCTACCGCCATAATGATCCCGAAAGTGAGCGATGATATACTATTGGCGCCCATGGTTTGTGCAACTTGCGCATAGGCCTGGTTGGCTTGTATCATGTTACCTCCACCCAACGTTCCACCAACGCACATAATCGCAAACAAAATTGCCAAGAACTTGCCCAACCCCTTCATGTTGCGCAGTGCAAGTCCTTTCGAGAGATAATACATAGGGCCTCCGCTTACTTCCCCGTTGGAATCTATTACTCGATATTTCACTCCCAACGTGCACTCGATAAACTTACTGCTCATGCCCACGAGGCCAGCCACAATCATCCAAAATGTTGCTCCCGGACCACCAACAGCAATAGCCACGGCAACCAACGAAATGTTGCCCAGGCCAAGGGTTCCGCTGAGCGCAGCCGTAAGTGCCTGGAACTGCGAAACCTCACCACGATCTTCTGGCCGAGCATACCTTCCGCGCGTTATGTCTAATGCATGTCTAAATCCACGCACACTTATAAAACCAAAATAAAACGTAAACCAAGTGGCTGCCGCAATGAGAAGCACAACCACCAACCAACAATCTTGCGTGACAGGATCGCCGTTGGGATAGAGTACAGCTCGACCGCTCGCGTCGTACACCACAGGATCATAAATTCCGCAAGCTGCAAAAGGATCCCACAGCAACACCAAAGCCAGTGCGTCGACCAACGGCGTAAAGCCACAGTTGAGTTTTTCCTCCAGAGATTTGGCGGGCACCATCACCTTGGTTTCCGATCGCAGCCCAATCACATCCGTTACCGTTAGGGTGTAATCCGTGCCCTCTAGCATAGCAGAACAGACCTCACTTTGAAGCGGTATGTCGCGCTTCGACCATTGAAAGGTGTATGGCGGAGTACCTCCGTGCACGACGACAGCGCAAGAGGCGTCGCCTATTTCATCTGTCGGATTGCTTATCGAAACAGCTACCTGAAGCTGTCCATGGGCAAATGGAATGAAAACGAAAACCAGAAAAACCACAAGAGAACTTGCGCGGAGAAAGCGAGTTAAAAATGAAATCATCTCTTTTTTGTTGCTATGTTAATGTGAGTACTACAGGAGAGTTTTAGTCGTGCAAGCAACGAACGGATAACCCTTGAGGACGATTTAAATCTTGATTGAATACCGAGTTAGAAAAGCTATACACCCCGCGAGTGAAGTAAGTATCATTTACTGTAAGCGATGATGTCCACCACACGGTGCCGTAAATCTGCGTCGGAAATGTGCCATCTAGATTGCGGAAACCCGCCGGCTGGGCCGAAAAACCGCTTACGTTGTTGGACACAACATTGTCGAAGGGCCAAAAACCATTTCCGTCGGCAATGGTGCCCGTTGTGCGCATGGCCGAAGCAGCGACAGAGGCACCACCGAGGGTTGTAATAAGTGTTTCCCATTCGGCATTGGTTGGCACATGCCAGCCCGTTGGGCAAATGTTGCGAGAATCTTCAGCCGCGAATCCGTTGTAGAGTTTTCCGAAAATCACACTATTGCCGGGGTTATTATTCCAATAGCACCAGGCAGGGAGAGTGGTTGATGCCCAAAGCGCATCATTAGGAACCTCGACAATGGGATCGCCATTGGAAAAGTGGATGACATTCAGGTTAGAAGCCATCCACTCCTGATCGCCGTTGATAACGGTTGGATAGTTATTCCCATCCACATCGCTCACACCGCCACCCGGGGCGCCAATTGGAAAGCAATCCTCGCATACCACCGTTAGGGCCGACACACCGCTGCTCACATTTACATCGGTTAAAAATCCATTGCCGGCGCTACCGTTATTGACACAATACGCCCTCAAACTATTCGTCCCTGTGCAGGTGGTAAGTTGAAAGGCACCACTCTGGACGAGGACCACATCGTTGTCATTCAACCATACGTAGCCATTGCTCGGGCTTCCATTGCAGTCTTGCAATGTACCTTGAATGGTTGCTAAATAAGGCAGAGCATTAATCTCAACCACTTGGGATATGTCGGCAGCAAATGGTCCAACAGTGGTGCTGTATACTTCCTGAAAACCTCCTGCGCATGGCAAGAGCACCTGCAAAACCATGGATTCATTTAAAGGCACAAGACCTGTTATTTGCCCGTTGGAACCGGTTGTACCTGCAATAGTTCCTACTGTCGAACCCGTGAGCATAAGCAATGCATTGTCGAGCGGATAAAACCCAATGGGCAATTCGCTATAGTTCACAGTTACCGTGTAGTTTACCCCTAGAGTTTCCACATCAAAATTCCAGAAGGAAAAATGGGTTACCTGCCCCACATATTCGTTACCTATTCGCACAGCATCGCCTTCATACTGCCAAAAACTCGTGGCCTCGTTGAACGACCAGAGCGGAATACTGCTTGGCGCCATGCCCTGCATTTCTGAAGGAATCGTGCAGCGCATTTCAACAGAAGTATTGGGTGCAAGCCGCAGTAGTTCACCGCTTTCGCTGCGTAGCTCAATGGCGGCCATGCCAAATGACCGCAGCACCATCCAATCACTGTTGTGCCTACCTGTTAATGTGCCCGGCATCTCCATACTCACATCAAGCGCTGACGTGGCATCGATTGCATTTATGGCTACTTGAACTAAGCCAGCATAAACTCCATTCTCTTGCTCAATAGCATTGGGCGGGAAGTTTAATGTGAATGTTTCGAACTGCACACTCCCTCCATTGCTCGCCGAAAAACTACCCACTGCTGCGTTGGAAAGAAGTTCGACTACGACGCGGTTATTCCCATTATCTGTGGGAATCCATGTGCGCGAACCCTCAAAGAAACCCGTTTTCGTGATGCGCACGTAGGCACTTTTTTCATAACATACCAAGCCATCAAAAAGGAACAATCCCCTCTCATCTGACACGGTTTGCTGGCTGCTCCAACCGCCGTTCACTAGTGCCCCTGCGATAGGGTTGCCGTCTTCATCGCGCACAATGCCAACGACGTCCACGGAGAGCAATTCTCCAAGATCCAAGCTATCGGGCGACGGAAAAACAGTTTCATCGGCAGGGAGCACAAGACCAACGTCCTGATTATCTTTTTTACAGGCGTTCAAGGCCATTAACAGGGCCAAAAGCGTGCATTTCACGATAAGCTTCATGAACACGAAAGTAGTCGCGACCAGCAAACTCTTTCAGCATTGTGAAAAAAGTTTGGTTTCACCACAACATCCCTACTACATTTGCCATCCAAAATGAAGGAGGTATATCCATTATGTTGATTATTCCAGTAAAAGAAGGCGAAAGCATCGACCGTGCCCTGAAGAAATTCAAAAAGAAATTTGAAAAAACAGGTGTCATCAAACAATTGCGTCGACGTCAGGCCTACACAAAGAAGTGTATTACACGCAGAGAAGAAATTAAAAAGGCTGCTTATGTCACTAAGATGAGACGCGAGGAGTTGTTATAACACTCTCTTGTTCACAATACCAAAGGTGAGTTTTCGGTTCTAACCGATTACTCACCTTTTTTGTTATGGTGCACACTGAAACATTTTTAAACTATTTACTCACCGAGAGGCGCAGCTCGCAGCACACCATCGACTCGTATAGGGTCGATCTCTCTCAGTTTGCGCTATACTGCAGCCAACAATTCGATATTCGTTCACCCACCGAGGTGAGTCATCAGGTGGTTCGTTCGTGGATGGCTTCCTTGATGGAAGAAAAATACCACCCGGCATCGGTACATCGCAAGCTGTCGGCTCTGAATGCATTCCTGCGATTTCTCATGAAAGAGGGGGTGATTTCTGCCAATCCAGCCCGTAACATACCCAAACCTAAGAAGCCAGCGCGCCTGCCGCTTTTTGTGGAAGAGTTGGGTACACAGGCGCTTTATCACATCGAAAGCAGTGAGCAGTTTGTGCGTCCGTCAACTGCCGATGCGTTTACATTAAAAAGAGATGAGCTCATTGTAACCCTTTTATACGAAACAGGTATAAGGCAAGCAGAGTTGCTCGGATTGAAAGACACCGATGTGGACTATTCGATTGGACAGATTAAAGTACTTGGCAAAAGGAATAAAACACGCTACGTGCCGTTAGGCAAAGCAATGATGGGAAAGATTGACACTTATACAACACTACGAAATGAGCGCTTTGGGACAAAATCCTTTGAAAGCCTTATCACTACTGATAAAGGTAAAAAAGTGACAAAATCCCTTGTGTATACGAAAGTTAAGTTTTACCTTTCTCAGGTAACCACTATTCAGAGGAAAAGTCCTCACATACTTCGTCACACTTTCGCAACGCACATGCTAAACAACGGAGCCGAATTAAATGTCATAAAAGAAATACTCGGGCACTCGAGTTTGGCGGCTACGCAGGTATACACCCACAACAGTATTGAGAAATTAAAAAGCATCCATTCTCGGATGCACCCCAGAAATAATTGAAGTTAAACCCTTAAAACGTTTTGAATTATGCAAGTTCAAGTTCAAAGTATTCATTTCGATGCCGATGTCAAATTGATTCGCTTCATCGAGGAAAAGGTCAACAAGCTCAACACATTTCATGATCGCATTATCAAAGGCGAGGTCTTTCTTCGCCTGGATAAGTCGGATGTCAATGAAAACAAAATCGCTGAGGTGCGACTCTCCATTCCAGGCAAAGAACTCTTTGCGAAAAAACAATGCAAATCGTTCGAGGAGGCCACAGATTTTGCGGTAAGTGCGCTTCGAAAGCAAATCGATAAGCATCGCACAAAAAACCCATAAGCACTCGTCATTAGAAATTGGGGGTTGGGTAATAGGAGTTAGAGATTAGGGAATAAAAGTTGTCGTGAGCCATTAAGAATGTGCTCCAGCCGCTTAACCACTCTGCACCTACTACTCGACCCCTTTTTTTTAATCCTTATTTTCAAACGCTTCGATGATGCGTTTCACCAATTTGTGACGCACCACATCGGCCCCCGTGAGTTCAATAACTGAGATACCCTCAATATTGCGCACCAAATCAACAGACCGGAGCAACCCGCTCGGCGCATTGCGAGGCAAGTCGACCTGCGTGGGATCACCCGTAATGATAAACTTGGCATCACGCCCCATGCGCGTCAAGAACATTTTCATCTGAGGCACTGTAGCGTTTTGAGCCTCATCTAATATCACAAATGCCTTGTCTAGCGTTCGTCCGCGCATGAATGCTAGCGGTGCGATTTCTATCACATTCTTCTCGATATAGTCCGCAAGCTTTTCATAAGGAATCATATCCATGAGCGCATCATACAACGGCTGCATGTATGGGTCGAGCTTTTCTTTCAAGTCGCCTGGAAGAAAACCCAAGTTCTCGCCTGCTTCTACTGCCGGACGTGTGAGGATGATACGCTTCACTTGTTTCTCTTTTAAAGCGCGCACCGCAAGCGCAACGGCTGTATAAGTCTTTCCAGATCCCGCAGGGCCAATGGCGAAAACCATATCGTTGGTATCGCATGCTTCAACCATGCGCTTTTGATTTACTGTGCGCGCAGTAACTTTTTGACCCCCCGGACCAAACACCAGCACGTCGCCAGCTCCAGAAAATTGCTTTGCCGCATCACTTTCCACATGACCATCGAGAATATTCTCTAGCGTGTTCAGAGCAATGGAGCTGTATTTCGCCATGTGCGTGAATATCTGCTCGAGCTTTCGCTCGAATCGATCGATTTCTTCGTCTTCGCCGTTGACCTTGATATGATCGCCCCTAGCTATGATTTTAAGTTTGGGGAAGCGGCTTTGTATGAACTTGAACTTGTTGTTGGTGGGACCAAAAAACTCAAGTTGGTCGATATCCGGTAGGATGATTTCTTTCTCTGTCAAGCGTTAATTCCTTTATTGATAAGTTTATTGACAATGGTGTTTTTACAGGCCAAAAGTAGATTGATTTTTGTGCTGTTGGGCATAATTACATTAACATCAGATCTTGGCCTGCGCGACCACTACGTCGCGTCGGTAAAGGCGTCTATTCTTTCGCAGGCTCCGCAAGCCGTTATTGTGGATATCAGTCATGAAGTGCGTTCGTTTGATCTCAATGCCGCATCCTTTCTCATACGCAATGTTTGGCAACAGTTCCCCATTGGCACTGTGCATATTCTGGGTGTGAATCCGGAACTTACTTCACGCACACCACACCTTGCAGTGCAGTACATGGGGCATTTCTTTGTTGGAGCCGACAACGGCATCTTTGCGCTCATTTTCGAACAAGAGCCAGAAGATCTTATCGAAATAAATCTGCAGCAAGGCGAGGAATGGGTATTTCCTATGAAAGGTGTATTCGCCAAAGCTGCTGCTCACCTTTCCCGAGGTGGATCAATCGATTTTCTTGGACCACGTGTGGCATCATTTAACCATGCGCTTCTGCCCTCGCCCAGCCTCGAGGGCGATCTATTGAAAGGCCACGTAGAGTATATAGATCACTATGGCAATGTGTACTGCAACATTTCCAAGCATCTCTTTGAGCAAGTCTGCAAGAAGCGCAAGTACAGCATCCTATATAAACGTGTTGGCTTTGCCATTTCAAAAATCAGCAACTATTACACCGATGTAGTTGAAGGGGAACGGCTAGCCATGTGGTCGTCTGGGGGGCGATTGATGATAGCCATCAATGGGGGCACTACCTCGCACGGCGGCGGTGCCGCTGATTTGTTTGGTTTGGCAATTGACAACGTAATACGCATTGAATTTCATGGTGACGCGAATAGTGAAGATGACCTTCCGGAGTGATGCCACAGAGCTCTTCTCGGAGATTTTCGAACAATATAAAACACGCATACGCTCTGCCCCGGGGTGCACCCATGTATCGTTGTTGCGCGACGTGAAAACACCTACTGTTTTCTTCACTTATTCGATTTGGGAAGCTGAGCATCACCTGGAAGCCTATCGGCTATCGGCCACTTTCAGCGAAGTATGGCCTCAGGTGAAGCGCCTATTTGCGGCACAAGCAGAAGTGTGGACGCTAGAAACAGTGTCGTAAGGCTATTCGCTTGCCCGCTCAGACACGAGGTAAGGCCTCCCCTGTTTCAACTTATTCATAACTTTGCACTACTAGATTATTCTGAACGGTGCATAAGGGCAAACTTCTTTTCATTTTTTTCGCTATTGGCCTCGGCCTTTCTAGCTATGCGCAAGATTGCTCAGAGCTAAAGAACGAAGCGCCCAACAACCGCAAAGAACTCGTTTCAACTTCAAGTGAGAAATTGCAAACCCGGTCTGCGCAAGCGGTCGACGAGGCCGAAGAATCCATGAAGAAGGACCTACTGGTAAAGCTTTCAGAAAAAATACTTATCGATGTTGAAAACACCAGCGTGAATTTCGTGCAGGACGACGGCAGTGCAATCACACAACTGTTTACCTCCGAGACGAAAATCAATAGCAATACCCGTTTAGGTAATCTTCGCTTTGAGTTTTGCTTCGACAACAAACACAAAACACTTTTTGGACGGTGTCGGCTCGACAAAACGGGTCTTGCAGAGTCCATTGCAAAAGATTGCACCACGCGGCTCATTGCGCTCAACGCAGAAATATCGGGCGTTGTAAAATCGGGCAACAGCAGTAATGTGCGACCACTGGTGCGCAAGTATGAAGCGATTACGCGCGATTTTCAGAGTGCATTGTTTATCAACTATGAAATAACCACCAACGAGTGGAACCAACATGTGGCGGACTATAACAAAACCATTAGCTCCATTGCCAATTCCGACGAAAATCTGAACCTTAAATCGTCCCTTGATCATGTCTACGATTTGATGACCGCAGACGATTTTGAGGAGGCGATATCCATTCTCAAAAACCTGAGAAACCGTTACAAGTCGAACGACGATGTCGAACACACCCTCGAACAATGCTATGATCGCTATTTGACACATGTTCGATTGCTTGCTGCTAAACTTATTCAGCAACACGATTACCCTTCGGCACTCGAACTCATCGACAACTATTGTGCATCGGCAAGGTGCGGTGCAGATGCCAAGGAACTGCGCAACGAGTTACGTCGTGGATATTTCGATGAATCAGAGGAAAAGCTCATCGCATACATACGCGCCAAGCAAGACGACATGGCAGCGACTGTTTATGCCACGCTCAGCGGCCTTTCGGATGTTCGCACAAACAAATTCAAGGATCTTTCTGCGCGTTACCAGCAGTATAAAATTGACCGCATGATCGAGAAAGCGCGCATTGAAAATGACAAGCGTAATTATTGGGAGGCCTACAGTTTACTCCGAGCCACAGAACTCACCTATGGGTTCAATGATGGTGAACTCAGCAGTTTGAAAGAATCTATATTTAGAAAAATTGCTGCACAAGAAGTGCGAGAAGAAAAAAAAACAAGGCCACATCTCCATTCTTTTCGCATGGGTCCTGAGGTGCTTTCCAATGAAGTTGACCTATCCAAAGCGGGTTCATCTAAACTCAACTACATGCACTTGGCATTCGGTGCTGGGGTGTATTTCAAGTATAATTTTGGTCCCGACAATGTGCGTAAGGGATATCCCGTGCGGTCGGATGTTGTTGGAATAAAAGCGCGTTTCATTGACCTGCCTAGCTATGTGCTCCTCGACAACACTTCAGATGATCGCCTAATCCCAAAAACAGGGCATATCCTTGAGTTAGGTGGCGATGGAGTCTTGATGCGCATTTTTCATTACAATGTGAGCGCGGTATACAACCAAGATTCACATGCAGACAGCCCTCTTGGGGTGAGTGCATCCTTTGGGGTCCGCATACCCATCGCTCGAGTTTCGATTGGCGTCGATGGTCGGTATTACAATCAATTCAATGCCTATACAGCCATTAACGCAGCCGCTTATCTGCAGGGCAACTTCGACTTCAATAGGAAATTCAATCGTGCAGACAAGCGAAAGGTGCGAGCACGGTTGAAGGATTACTGATTTTGCTTTCTGCAAAGCTATCCTTCCCTACTTGGCCATTCCGCTTTGCGGGTTTAAGAAGTTGGCGATTTCGGTGCACAAAACTGTCTGCTATCACAAATGTTTCTTTGGAAAACCGACTTCCTGTAAACACTGATCCGCCAATTTCTTAAACCCGCTGTTATAGCCAGTGCTTTCAGCTGTCATTATAATTGAAGAGTCAATTTTAAGTGTCCACCAAGTCCTTGCTGAATTATTTTCATAAGTGTCGAAAGGCGAATGTCAGAAGAATTGTTTTCAATGCGTGAAATGTAAGATTTGTTTGTCCCGCATTTTTCAGCAAGTTCTTGTTGTGTCATGCCGAGTTTAGTTCGAGCTTCCTCAAGCAAAACACCAAGTCTAAACGCTTCAAATTGTTGTTCCCATTGTTCGCGTTTGGGTTGTCCTTTTTTACCATACTTTTTGTCAAGTATTTGGTCTAGTGTCGTGATATTACTTTTTGTTTTCATTTTGATATTCCTCCATTATTTTAACTGCTTTTTCTAATTCTTGTCTTGGTGTCTTTTGAGTTTTCTTTTGAAATGCGTTTCCAAGAACTACCAAATTTCCCTTGTCGAAGAATGAGAAAATTCGGTAAATATTTCCAGCTACTTCAACTCTAATTTCATAAAGTCCTTTTGTGCCTTCTAAATGCTTAAAATACTTCTCTGGAACTTGTCGAGTTACACGAATTAAGTTTAATGTCCACTCAATTTTAGCTTGAACGTTGACAGGTAAATTCTCGTAAAAGTCGAGAAAATAGTTTTTATAAGCAATCACTTGTCTGTCGTAAGTCACCATGCAAAGTTAACTATTCAGACAACTATTTCCAAATTTATTTTCGGTCTGTTTGTCGTTTTACGGAAGTCTCTTAGCATTGGCCATTCCGATTAGCTAGCCGCTACCACACCCATGGCACAAAACTTCTCTTGACGCATGCGCATGCGGGTGGTCGGATCGAGCTTAAGCAGTTCGTGTAGCTCATTTTTGATTACCTCTTTCACAGTATTGAATGTGGTTTCCGGATCGGTATGAGCCCCGCCTATGGGTTCGCGAATAATACTATCGATGAGTTTATTGGCTAGCATATCGTCGGCAGTGAGTTTCAGCGCCTTGGCAGCAGTAACCTTGTGATCCCATGTGCGCCACAATATCGATGAGCACGATTCGGGTGAGATGACGGAATACCAGGTGTTCTCGAGCATCATTACACGATCGCCTATACCTATACCCAACGCCCCCCCTGAGGCGCCTTCGCCTATGATTACGCAAATGACAGGCACCTTCAGCTTCATCATTTCAAACAAGTTGCGAGCGATGGCCTCACCTTGGCCGCGTTCCTCGGCCTCTAACCCGGGAAACGCCCCCGGCGTATCGATAAAAGTGATAATGGGCTTATTAAACTTTTCTGCCAACTTCATGAGGCGCAATGCCTTTCTATAGCCCTCGGGATTGGCCATACCGAAATTGCGGTATTGCCTCATCTTGGTAGAGTTTCCCTTTTGCTGGCCAATAAACATCACACTCATATCGTCTAGAAATCCGAAACCACCCACCATAGCTTTGTCATCTTTCACGGTGCGATCTCCGTGCAGCTCTATCCAATTATTGCCTGTGAGGTGCTCGATATATTGCAGTGTATATGGACGGTCGGGATGGCGACTCACCTGCACTCGCTGCCATGAATCGAGATTGCTGTAGATTTCTTGCTTCTTCTTTTCAGCTGCATCGTGCAACTCGGCGATAGCAGCCGACATGTCGACCCCTGCCTTTTTTTCGCTCTCGCGCAATTTTACAATTTGCGAGTGTAGCTCCTTTATGGGTTCTTCAAAATCAAGATAATTCATTGCGGTCGGTTTGAGTGCGCAAATTAGCAAAAACAAGACGAACGGCGGCGAGAAATGAAAAGCGGACACACTCGTATTGAGCACGCATGAAGAGACAGTGTTTTACTCTTCGTCTTGCTCTATGGTCTCGGAGGTGGAACGTGCTGTAAGACCGCGCAAATGATCGAGCTCTCGTTCGGTGAGGTTGCGCCACTTCCCAACGTCTGTATCGAGTTCAATGTTCATTATGCGTATTCGCTGCAAACGTGTTACCGCAAAACCCAGGTATTCGCACATTCTTCGAATTTGTCGGTTTAGCCCTTGCGTTAGGGTGATGCGAAATGTATGGTTGCCAATTTTCTCTACAATGCACGCACGCGTGACTGTATCGAGTATGGGGACACCCGAAGACATTTCTCGAACGAACCGATCGTTGATGGGTTTGTTGACCGAAACGATATACTCCTTCTCGTGGTTGTTGCGCGCCCGCAAAATTTTATTCACGATATCGCCATCGCTCGTGAGCAATATCAGACCCTCACTTGCCTTGTCGAGACGACCAACCGGAAAAATACGTTTGGGGTGACCAATAAAATCGACGATATTATTTTTCTCAAATCGATTATCCGTGGTGCATACGATGCCCACTGGCTTGTTGAGGGAGATATAGACGTGCTGCTCACCCGTTGGACGGATGGATTTGCCATCTACGCGCACGTCATCGCCTTCCTTCACTTTGGTGCCCATTTCCGGCACGTTACCGTTGATAGTAACTCGGCCATCCTCTATGAGCGTATCTGCAGCTCGACGCGAGCAATAGCCAACTTCCGAAAGGTATTTGTTGATGCGCGTTTCCACGGGTGCGAAGGTAGGTTTTTTTTAGGGATGAAGAATTATTGGGGGCGCGAAAAACTCAATCTTATTCGGAATAAATTGAAAGTTGAAGGTTGAAGGTTGAAAGTTAAAGGTTGAAAGTTGCAAGGCGCGCCATCCTACAATCCATCACCTATCATCCTCTTCCATTGCATCGGACGCGGCGGGTGCACTCGCCGTGTTGATCTCTGTATGCCCAAACTGTCGGCCAGAATAAGCTAGGCGCCGCACCACCACAAACAAAAAGCAGCGATCACCGGCACGATGCGCGCGGTGGTGAATGTGAGTTTTGCTTTCGTGCGGGTGCGGTGAACGGCCAACGAGGCAATTGTGCCCAGTATCCACAGATTCACAAATGCGCAAAACCGTGTGTCTTGGCGCACAACAATGGCGCTTACCAAAACACCTAGAGTGTTCTCCACCGCTTGGACGTTAAAAAATAAGTCGCAACACTACCCCTTGCGAGTTTCGACTTACTTCGTATATTCGTATGTAAAAGCGAAACGAATAGGGATTTTGTGGCGCATATAAAGGAGTTATGGGCAAGTTTATTAAAAGACAGCCAAACGAAAAACGACAGACAAGAGAGCCGCCAAAGGATAACTTTGATAGTTCCTTAAAGATATTTTGTAAAATTGATAATCAAAATTGGAGACCAGAAACCAATATAAAAACGGGGCGTATTCCGAAAAGCCTATGAGTAGGAACAAATTTTAAATTTTAAAAAATGAAAAAAATAATTAGATTTTTTGCCTTAATGATTTTTGCTTCTATTATTATTACGTCATGCAGCTTATCGACAAATGATTTAGCAAAAGAAGTTGAAAAAAGCATGAAAGAAAGTGAACAGTTTAAAACAAATTCAATAACAATCAAAAGTTTAATATTGACAAAAAAGTCAGGAAACGAATATAATGGTATATTAGAAACAACAGAACCTAATGGAGCATTTACATATAGTGTTGAAGTCATATACGATGGTAACAACATGACATGGAAAATAATTGAATAAAACCTGCCAATAACAGCACCTACAAAAAATTGGCGGTTAAGTGGTTAAATGATACTTTGTGCTTCGTATCAAGTTCACTGGTGGTAGACAGTTTTCGTCTTCGAAATCGCCAACTTCTTGTAGCTGCAAAACGTTATTGGCAAGTTAAACAAACATAGCGGACAAACAAGAGAGCCACCAAAGGAAAATTTTGATAGTTCTAAAAATTTATTTTGTAAAATTGACAAACAAAAGTGGAGACCAGAACCCACTCAAAAAAACGGGGCGACACCGAAAAGCCATATGAGTAGGGATTAAAAATTAATTCAAAATGGCAATAATGATCGTAATTTATCTAGCAATCATAATATTAATGATTGCTTCATTGTGGACAACCTTTTCTAAAGCAGGTAAACCTGGGTGGGCAGCAATTGTACCTATTTACAACTTAATTGTGCTTTTAGAAATTGTAGGTAAACCTTGGTGGTGGCTATTTCTTATGTTGATTCCAATTGTAAACCTTGTAATTCTAATCATTGTTTATCACAACCTCTCTTTATCATTTGGAAAAAGTGGTGGGTTCACAGTTGGTTTGATTCTGTTGGGTTTTATTTTTCTTCCAATACTAGCCTTTGGTGATGCAAAGTATGTTGGTCCAGGTGGAAACCAAGTGAATTAAAACCGGCCCATAACAGCACATTTGCGAATATGGCGGGTGCATTAGTTAATCAAACATTCGCGCTTCAATCAAATTTTGATGGTAGCTTGACAGTTTGGTGCTTCTAATCCCGCCACATCGCAAATCTGCAAAACGTCAGGTTGTGAAAAAACCTCATTCCTCAGCCGATTAGCTAATTTTCGGACTATTAGTTTGGGCCTGGGTTTATTAGAGAACGAATCTACTACCCATTTTTTTGCAGGGAATATTCTATTTGGAAAAATGACAACGCCATTGTTGAGCCTATAAGGTTGTTTTTGCAAAAGGCCAGAATGATCTTATCATAATCCGGCTTCCAATTTTTGAGTTTCTCCAGAAACAGATCAAATTTCAAAATGTTTAGCACCCGTTTGAAATTGTAAACA